>JAUHYK010000079.1 GCA_030426465.1 Alphaproteobacteria bacterium | reverse complement strand
GAGGAGTTCTTTTATTTTCGCCCGGATCATGTGGATATCTGTGCACTGAGCATTCCGGTTCGCGCGATCGCGGCGGATATGTCAGCGCAATGAGTGCAGAGAAAAAAGTCGGTCCGTGGCGCGTGACATCGTCGCGCGAGGTTTTTGAGAATCCGTGGATTGCGATCGCCGATCACGACGTCATTCATCCCGACGGCACGCCGGGTGAATATGGGGTCGTCCATTTCAAGAATCTCGCAATTGGCGTGTTGCCAATCGATGAAAACGGGATGGTTCCGCTGGTGGGCCAGCACCGCTTTCCCCATGACAAATATAGCTGGGAGTTGCCGGAAGGCGGCGGCAGGCGCGGCGTCGATCCGCTCGCCTCTGCGCAGCGCGAGCTTACCGAGGAAACGGGGCTGACGGCGAAACATTGGGCGCCGCTATGCGAGTTCGATATTTCCAATTCCGTCACGGATGAACGGGCTGTGTGTTATATCGCCTGGGAGTTGTCACAAGGGGCCGCGTCGCCGGAGCCGTCGGAAGCGTTAACCGTAAAGAAGATTTACTTCAAAGACCTTTTAGAAATGGTGATCTCCGGCGAAATCACTGACAGTCTCACAATCGTGATGACATTAACGGCGCACGCCAAGGCCTTGCGCGGGGCGCTGCCTGAGCCTATCTCCGCTGCGCTGCTTGCGGGCGGCGAGCGAAAGTAGGAAACTCCCCGCCGGAGAGGATACGATCATGGCGAAATCGTCGGCAAGCGCAGCATCCGCAAATACAAATGTCGTTGCGCTGAGCAAGGACCAGACCTGGGCGAAGATGCGCGTCGAAGCGGCGTCAGCGGCGGCGGCTGAGCCCGTGCTGGCGAGCTTTCTGCACGCGACCATCCTCAATCATTCCAGTTTTGAAGTCGCGCTTTCCTATCGTCTTGCGCAAAAGCTTTCCGATCCGGAAATGAACGCCATGCTGTGGCGTGAAGTCTGCGCCGAAGCTTATGAGCGGGAGCCGGCGATTGTTGAATCGGCGCTGGTGGATTTGCGCGCGGTGTTCGATCGCGATCCCGCCTGTCACGAATACATGCAGCCATTCCTTTATTTCAAAGGCTACCTGTCGCTGCAGGCGCAGCGTGTCGCCAATTGGCTCTGGCGCCATGACAGACAAGCGCTGGCGCTTTACCTGCAAAGCCGAATGTCGGAATTGTTCGCGGTGGATATTCATCCGGCGGTGAAATTCGGCAAGGGCGTATTCATCGATCATGCAACAGGCATTGTCATCGGTGAAACCGCGCAAGTCGATGACGATGTGTCGATCCTTCAGAATGTGACCCTTGGCGGCACCGGCAAGGATGAGGGTGACCGGCATCCGAAAATCCGCCGCGGCGCGCTGATCAGCGTCGGCGCCAAGGTGCTTGGCAATATCGAAGTGGGCGAGGGCGCCAAGGTCGCCGCCGGCAGTGTCGTGTTGAAGACGGTTGAACCTCATTGCACCGTCGCCGGCGTGCCGGCGAAACCGGTGGGTCAATGTGCAGAGTCACGGCCATCGGAGACGATGGACCAGAATTTCTACTACGACACCTATTCGATCTAGGCGTATTCAGGCGTCTTGGCGCGGCGCGGCTCTAAGGCGTACAGTCTTCATATGATCCCGATTTCAGTTCTCGACCTTTGCCCGATTGTTGAAGGCGGCGATGCGCGCGATGCGCTTCTCAACGCGCGCGATCTGGCGCAACTTGCGGAAAGCCTTGGCTTCAATCGCTATTGGCTCGCCGAACATCACAACATTCCGGGCGTCGCCAGCGCGGCGACGTCTGTGGTCATCGGCTATGTGGCGGAAGGAACGAAAACCATTCGCGTCGGCGCCGGCGGCGTCATGTTGCCCAATCACGCGCCGCTATTGATTGCGGAACAATTCGGCACGCTCGCCGAGCTTTATCCGGGCCGCATCGATCTTGGCCTTGGCCGTGCGCCTGGGGGCGACATGTCGTCAATCCGCGCCCTGCGCCGGCCCATGCGTGAACAGGGCGAAGATCGCTTTCCCCATGACGTGATTGAGCTGCAGGCTTTTCTCGGACCACCTCAGGAAGGGTATCTGCAAGCCGTGCCCGGCGCCGGAACCAATGTGCCTTTATGGATTTTGGGATCGAGCCTTTACGGCGCGCAGCTTGCGGGACATTTGGGACTGCCTTACGCCTTCGCATCGCATTTTGCGCCGGCGGAGCTGGAAAACGCCATCCACATATATCGCGACCGGTTTAAACCGTCAGAACAATTGTCGAAACCCTATCTGATGCTGGCGGCGAATGTGGTCGCGGCGGAAACCGATGAAGCGGCGCAGCTGCTCGCCACCTCCCTGCAACAGGCTTTTGTCAATCTGCGCACCGGTCGCCCCGGAAAGCTGCCCCCACCCCAGGAGAGTTATCTCGAAAGTCTTGAACCGAGGGCGCTGGGAATGCTGCGGGAGGTGCTGTCCTGTTCCTTCATAGGCGGGCCGGAAACGGTTACGCGGGAAATGAAGGCCTTTATCGACCGACACCAGCCCGATGAACTGATGATTTCCGGCCAGATTTACGATCATGCGGCGCGGCGGCGCTCCTTTGAAATCGCGGCGGAATGTGCTTCACGTCTCGCGTAAGACGAAAGCCGTTTCATGCGCGTAGACCTTTTTGATTTCGACCTCCCGCCGGAGCGGATTGCATTGGCGCCCGCTTCACCGCGCGATGCTGCGCGGCTTCTCCGTGTGCGCGGCGATGCGCTTGAAGACCGGATTGTGAAAGAGCTGCCGTCGTTATTGCAGCCCGGCGATCTTCTTGTCGCCAATGACACCAAAGTCATTCCGGCGCAGCTCTTTGGGGAGCGTCCGGCTCGGGACAAAAGTCATGGCGGCGGCGAGCCGGTGTCTATCGAAGCGACCTTGCACAAGGATTTGGGTGAGAACCGTTGGCGGGCCTTTATGCGGCCGGCGAAGCGTGTTCGCGAGGGCGATGTCATTCACTTTGGCGATGCTCTGTCCGCTGAGGTGCGCACGCGCGACGGCGCCGAGGCGGAATTGCAATTCGATACGCAAGGTGAAAACTTTTTTGTCGCGCTCGACAAGGCCGGCGTCATGCCGCTGCCCCCATATATTGCACGCAAGCGTCCGGCGGATGAAACCGACAAGACGCATTATCAGACCATGTTTGCCGAGGAGGCGGGCTCTGTCGCTGCGCCGACCGCGGGGCTGCATTTCACGCCCGGGCTGATTGAGGCGCTCAAAGAAAAAGGCGTCAACCAGATGGCGATCACGCTGCATGTGGGGGCGGGAACATTCCTGCCTGTCAGCGTCGACGACACCGCCGACCATAAGATGCATTCGGAATGGGGCGAGATCACCGCAGATCAGGCGGCGCAGATCAATGCGACACGCGCGGCGGGCGGACGCATCATCGCCGTCGGCACCACATCCTTGCGTCTTCTGGAAAGCGCGGCGGTGGAAGACGGGACCGTCAATCCCTTCGCCGCTGAGACCGACATCTTTATTACCCCGGGCTATCGGTTTAAAGCCGTCGATATGTTGATGACGAATTTCCACCTGCCGCGCTCGACGCTGTTCATGCTGGTCTCCGCATTTGCGGGAACTGACGCGATGAAGGCCGCCTATGCCCACGCCATCGAAAAGGAATATCGGTTCTATTCCTATGGCGACGCCTGTTTGCTGGAGCGTGCGTCATGAGCGCTGAATTCACCTTTGCCCTGAATGCGACCGATGGGCCTGCGCGCACAGGCGTCATCTCGACGCCGCGCGGGGAAATCCGCACACCGGCCTTTATGCCTGTTGGGACGGCTGGCACTGTGAAGGCGATGCTTGTCGACCATGTGCGCGCGACGGGCGCCGATATTGTGCTTGGCAACACCTATCATCTGATGCTCCGGCCCACGGCGGAACGTGTCGCTTCGCTTGGCGGCTTGCACAAATTCATGAACTGGCCGCATCCGATTCTGACGGACAGCGGCGGCTTTCAGGTGATGTCGCTCTCAAAGCTCCGTAAGCTGACGGAGGAAGGCGTTTCGTTTCAGTCGCATATTGACGGCTCCAAACATATGCTGACGCCGGAACGCTCTATTGAGATTCAGTGTCTTCTCGGTTCCGACATTCAGATGCAGCTCGATGAATGCCCGGCGATTCCGATCGAACATGACAAGGCGCGGGAGTCGATGCTGCTTTCGGTGCGCTGGGCTGAACGTTCGAAACGCGCCTTCGAGGAAAAGTCGCAACCGGGGCAGGCGCTGTTCGGCATCGTCCAGGGCGCCAACTACGAAGACCTTCGGCGCGAAAGCCTCGACAAGCTCATGGAGATCGGCTTCCCGGGCTATTCCATTGGCGGGCTGGCGGTAGGCGAGGGGCGCGAGGAGATGTTTCGCGTGCTTGAGTTCACGACGCCCCATATGGACGGGGCCAAGCCGCGCTATCTCATGGGCGTGGGCAAGCCGGCGGACATTGTCGGCGCCGTCGCCCGGGGCGTCGATATGTTCGATTGCGTTGCCCCGACGCGCTCGGGCCGTCACGGCCAGGCCTGGACGGGGGCGGGCGCGATCAACATCAAGAACGCGAAATACGCCGACGATCCGGAGCCGCTCGATCCGTCGAGCGCCTGTCCGGCGAGCCGCGACTACTCAAAAGCCTATCTCCATCACCTGTTCCGCGCCGGGGAATATCTCGGGCCAATGCTGCTGACATGGCACAATCTCCATTATTATCAGGAGCTTATGGCGGGGATGCGCGCCGCGATTGCGGCGGGCGGCTTTGGCGATTTCGTCGCCCAGTTCCGGGCCGAGACCGGCGAAACAATTGTGTGAAAATCGGCGAAAATTCCCGCGTCGAATCGGTTGACCGGGCCCGGGGCCGCAACTATGTTCCGCGCCTCTCAGGCGGTCGCCGCCTCACGGGACCCCGTGGGCGGCTTTTCTTTGCCGGGCATCGCAACAGCAGACTATCGCGTGACCCGACGCCGTTTTGTGGGCCCTTAGCTCAGCCGGTAGAGCAACTGACTTTTAATCAGTAGGTCGATGGTTCGAACCCATCAGGGCTCACCACTTTACATAACATATCTCGCGCCAATTCGCTTCGCTCATGGCTGCGATGGGGCGGCCTAAACGACCGGCGGGCGGTCGCCTTTGCGAACCCTGTGGGTTCGCACTTTCTTCGTCCAGCTTGACCACTTTCACCCATAAATCAGACGGTGTGGATGCTTTGCCGTTAGTTGTGCGCGGTCAAAGTTGCTTCTGGGCGCGAGGCGTTTGCTGACAGGATTGTCAGAGGTTTTCGGCGACGAGTGACTCCTCGATTAAGGAAACGATCAACAATTATGAGAACCGGTTTAACGGTTAAAGACTATTCCGCTCTTCTCTAGATTTGTTTGTGAAGTTTTGCTTGTTAATTGATGTGAGGGATGCACGTCAGCGCGTGATTTCGGCCCATGGACGCGCGGGAAAACCCTCAAATCAGAACTCATTTACCAAAATGCGTTATATCCGCGATATAACATACGGGGAGTGCAGAAATGAGCGCAGCCAAGGATATCAGCCGTAAAGTTATGGGAAAGCTTGGTGACTGGAATATTAATCCAACACCGGCCGCTTATGCGGTTTTGTTTTCCCATTTCGTAGGCGAGAATTCCTCTCTTTCCGAGGCAATAGAAAATTGTCTTTCGGAGGGGACGCAACCAACTGAGATGCTGTTTAATCGGCTTTACTCAAAATTTTTCGCTGACTATTCAAATGACAATGAGCAGATTGAAAAGCTGGCGAAAGAACTGGTGAACCAATCATCCGGTTTGCAAGGTCTTGCACACGCATTGGGGTCGTCAGCAAACACATTCAGCGCAGAGGTTCGAGCGCAAGCTGATAGCGCCGCAAAACAATCAACGGCTGACGTTGATGTTGAAAAGCTCATTGGCGGCTTACTCGAACTCACACAAAAAACGGTTCAGCAAAATAAAATTCTCGAAGATAAACTGGATAAGGCGATATCTAATATTGGCGATTTGCATGATACGCTGAGACAGGCGGAGCAGCACGCCCATACAGATTTCTTAACCAAGTTGCCAAACCGCCGAAAGTTTGACGATTTCCTTTCGCAGCAAGTCGAAGAAGCCGAGGCGACTGGAGAACCTTTGTGCCTTATTGTTGGCGACGTCGATTTCTTCAAGTCGTTCAATGACAAATTTGGCCATAAGGTTGGCGATCAGGTGCTCGCGCTCGTCGCCAGCATCATTAGGAAGAACGTCAAGGGCAAAGACTTGGCGGCGCGCTATGGCGGCGAAGAGTTCGTAATTGCATTGCCCTGCACCCGGCTGGATCAAGCCAAGGCTGTCGCAGACTATATCCGGCAAGAAATCGCAAACCGCCCCTTGGCCCTTCGAAAATCAAACAAGGAAATCGGAAGTGTCACCATTTCTTTTGGTGTCGCCGAATGGGCGCGAGGTGAAACGGAAGAAGCTTTGTTCATTGCGGCGGATGCGGCGCTTTATGAGGCTAAAGGGACCGGGCGAAATAAAGTCTCCGTCGCGCCAAATCGTCTCTCGGAAAGCGCATAGGTCTGCGGTGTTCATCTAAGTTAGCGGTGGTGGCTTGCGCAAATCCACTGCCGCATCATTCAGCGGCGTATGCTGAACTTCCAAAAGCGTCTTTCAGTACAGCGAGGGTGAGATAGGCGCGCTCGGCGGCGACATGATACTCCACCAGCGCCTGTTCGGTCAGCGTCAGCACGCGTCGCGTCGAGATGAGATCACTCAAATTGACAGCGCCTATGGCGTAGCCCTTTTTAAGGCGCTCCATGGCGTCGCGGGCCTTGAGAGCCGCTTGTTCAGCGTTATCCAGATTTTTCGAAGCTGCTTGCGCCATGCGCTCCGCCTGTTCATAGCGGCGCGCGGCGTCAAGTTCCGCAGCCTTCAGGCGTGCCGCGGCGACAACGGCCTGGCTACCCGCTTCCGCCGAAGCGGCGCGGCGCACACGGCCGCTTAGGGGAATGGAAACAGTCGCCATAACGCTTGTTTCATTGCCGCCGAATTCATTGGAGAACTGAACGCCGAATGTCGGATCAGGCAGCCAATCAAGCCGCGCGCGCCGGGCCTTAGTCTGCATCTGGTCAAGTGCGAGCCGCGCTTCGCGGACCGCTGCGGAATCCGTAGTCCCGGTTTCGATCAGGGCGGCGATGCGCGCTTCATCCCATCCAAGCGCGTCGGGTTTTTCCGGCATGACAAGATCGGGAAACGCGGCGGCGAGATTAGACTTGGCGTTTTCGGCGTCGATAGATTTCCGATCGGCTTCGAGCTGCAAGAGGCTTGCCTCCGCGCGTAATTGATCTGCGTAAATCCGGCGGCTGGCGCCAAGGTCAACCGCTTTTGCTTCCGCATCGGCGAGTTGCAGCGCATCGTCGGCGAGCCTGTGGGCGGTTTGTAATGCTTCGGCGGCTCGCCGCCAGTCGGTCCACAAGACGACAAATTCCAGGAGCGCATCTCTGCGGGCTCTTGTGTACGCGGCTTCGGCCTTTTCAATCTCAAGCGAAGCAAGATCCTTGTCGGCGCTGTATTTGGAGGGAAGGCGGACCGTGCGGCTGAGTCCTGCGTTCCATTCCGTGTATTCGCTTTCACCGGCGACGGGATTGTCCACTGTCCGGCGCCCGCCGCTTCCCGAGACAACGACTTCATATTCGCCGATGCGCAGCCGCGCCGCTGTTGCGCGCGCGCGATCGAGATCGGCCTTTACAGCCATGACCATGGGCGAAGCGTCGACGGCTTCTGCAATCAAAGGCTCAGGCGGCATAGCGGCGGCCGGCGCCGCGAGACAGGTCATCAAACAGCCGGTGAATGTAATCAGGTTACGCATCTGTCAATCTTCCGAAATCTTCAACGGTCTCCACCCAATAAGATATTTGCGGTCGCGGACACGCGCTTCGGATCAACTCGGTGACGCCAGCGACACGATCATCGGGGAGGACCAGAATGAACATCGCCATGCGCAACGCGCCGCGCACGCGCTCTACAGCAGTGGCGGGCCGTATGGCGCCGCCGCGGCCATGCGCTTCGACAATCGTATACCCGGGCAAAGCCGGTTCCATGGCGTCGAGCGTGTCCGCCATTACGGCTTCGATTTCCTGCGGGCAGATGATTGTCAGCTTGCGTAGGGGCGCACCCATGCGACCTCCCGATGTGATGTTGCGGCGGCGCGTTCAGCGCCAAAGCGGCGGTAAAGCAGCGGCAAGAGGAAAAGCGTCAGAACGGTGGAGGAAACAAGACCGCCGATTACGACAATGGCCAGCGGACGCTGGATTTCCGATCCTGGTCCCGATGCGAATAGCAGGGGAACAAGCCCGAACGCTGCGGTCGATGCGGTCATGAGAACAGGGCGGAGCCGCCGCAGCCCCCCCTGTTTCACCGCCTCGTTTGCATTAAGGCCGAGCGCGCGCAGGTCGTTGAAATAGGTGACAAGAACGAGACCATTTAACACCGCAATGCCGAGCAGTGCGATAAAGCCTACCGAGGCGGGGACAGAAAGATACTGTCCAGACAGGGCCAGAGCGATAATGCCGCCGACAAGGGCGAAGGGAATGTTGAACAGGATGAGAAGCGCCTGGCGCAAAGAGCGCAATGTCGCGAACAAAACCACAAAGATAAGCGCCAGCGACACGGGCACCATGACGGAAAGCTGCGCGGCGGCGCGCTGCTGATTTTCGAACTCGCCGCCCCATGTGAGCCGGTACCCTGACGGGAGCGGACCCATGGCGGCGACGGCGGCTTTGGCGTCTTTGACAAAGCCCACAAGATCCCGGCCGGAAACAAAGGCCTGTACGACTGCGTAGCGCGAGCCGTTTTCCCGGTCGACAGACGCTAGACCCTCGGCGCGTTCAACGACCGCGAGGTCGGATAACGGCGTCATGCCGCCATCTGGCGTCACCAGCTTTGCGTCCTCGAAACCGTAAACATCCGCGGCCTTTTCCGCATCGGCGCGAATGATGACAGGCGTCCGTCGGGCGGCCTCGATCACTTCGCCGGCTCTGACGCCTTCGAGGCGCGCACGCATTTCGTTCTGCACGGAAAGAACATCGAGACCAAACCGCCCGGCGCGTTCCGGATTGATATCGATCTGAAGATACTCCGCCACATCATTTGATGTGGTGAACACATCTGCGGCGCCGCGAACGCCAGTCATCGCCGTTTCGATTTGACCGGCAAGGTCCGCAAGGACAGCGCCGTCGGGTCCGAAAATCTTCACCGCGACATCGCCGCGCGAACCGGTGAGCATTTCCGAAACACGCATTTCAATAGGCTGTGTGAAAGAGGTTTCGATGCCTTGAAATTCCGCCATAACGGCGCGCATTTCACTGACCAGCCATTCGGTGTCGCGCCCCCGCCATTCCGACCGTGGCGCCAGCTCCAGAAACATATCGCTTTCGTTGAGGCTCATGGGGTCGAGACCGAGTTCGTCAGAGCCGACCCTGGCGATGACGTGTTTCACTTCCGGCACCCGGTCAATCAGCGCGCGCTGGATCCGCATGTCGTCGGCCTGGCTTTGCTCAAGATTGATAGAGGGCAGAGACGCCGCCTGCATCACGACTGCGCCTTCATTCATGGTGGGCATGAAAGTTTTGCCGACGGATAGATAGCTGAGGACGGCGAGACAGACAGCTACGCCCGCCGCCGCATAAACCGGCCATGGACGGCGCATGGCGCTGTTGAGGAGGCGTTCATAGGCTGGCGCAATCAACCGCATGATTGGCGCTTCTTTCGATTGCGATGTCTTCAACAGGAATGCCGCGAGCACTGGAATAAGAGTGAGGGCGAGGACAAGCGCTGAGCCTAGCGCGAAAATGATGGACAGCGCGACCGGCGCGAACAATTTGCCTTCGAGCCCTTCCAGCGTGAGGAGCGGCATGAAAACGAGACAAATAATCAATGTGCCGGCTGCCGTCGGCGCGGCGACTTCTCCCGCCGCGCGATAGATAAGGTGAAGTTTATCGGCGCGCGCGCCGTCATTCAGCCGTTCCACGGCGTTTTCGGTAACGACGATGGCGCCGTCGACGATCATGCCGATGGCGATGGCGAGGCCGCCAAGGCTCATGAGGTTCGCTGACATGCCGAAAGCTTGCATCAGCAAGAACGCCGCCAGCGCAGAGAAAGGCAGAATGAGCGTGACGACCAGCGCTGCGCGAAGGTTGTTTAAAAAGAGAAGTAGGAGGCCAATGACTAGGAGGGTGGCTAGAATGAGCGCTTCGGTGACGGTGCTGACGGCTTTTTCGATAAGATCGGAGCGGTTGTAGAAAACGTTGATTTCAACGCCTTCGGGAAAGCTCGCGGCAAGTTCTTCAAGCCGCTCTTCGACGCCGGCGACGACCTTGCGGGCGTCGGCGCCCCGGAGCGCGACAACGATGCCTTCAACGGCTTCGCCATCGCCGTCCTTGGTTACTGAGCCGTAACGTGTCAGTGAGTCGACGGAAACGCTCGCCACGTCGCCGACGCGGACAACGCCTGTTTCCGCGCGCCGCACAACAAGCGCTTCGATATCCTTTACTGTGGCGACCGCGCCGAGGCTGCGCACAACAAGTGTTTCTTCGCCATCCGCAAGGCGCCCGGCGCCGTCATTGCGGTTGTTCTGTTCGAGCGCCGCGCGAAGCGCCTGAAGGCTGACCCCGGCGGCGGCCATGGCCGTTTCGTCGGGTGCTACATTAAAGGTGCGGACACGCCCGCCAAGTGAGTTTACATCAGCAACGCCGGAGAGGGTGCGAAGGCTTGGGCGGATCACCCAGTCGAGCAGGGATCGGCGCTCTTCAAGCGACAGATCGCCGCCTTCGATCGTGAACATGAAAAGTTCTGACAGCGCCGTCGAGATCGGCGCGAGGCCGCCGGACACTGTCGAGGGCAGGTCCGGCTGGACGGCGGCGAGGCGCTCGCTTGCCTGTTGGCGCGCCCAGTAAACGTCGGTTCCATCTTCAAAATCGATGGTGATGTCGGCGATGGCGTATTTTGTTTTGGCCCGCATGATTTTCTGGCGGGGAATGCCGAGAAGCTCCATCTCGAGCGGACGGACGACGCGCGCCTCAACTTCTTCCGGCGTCATGCCGGGCGCCTTCATGATGATCTTGACTTGCGTTGGAGCGATTTCCGGAAAAGCATCGATCGGCAAGCGCAGCGCCGCCATCGCGCCAGCCACAGCAAGAAGCGCGGCCAACCCGAGAATGAACATGCGTTGTGTTAGCGAGAACGCAATCAGCCGGTCCAGCATCGACTAGACCCCGCTCGCGATGTTTTTAAGCGCCGCCAGACCGGCGACAGCGACCTGGTCGCCTGGCGCCAGATCGCGTCCGCGAATGAGGGCGTGCTGGCGAGAGCGCGAGACGACTTCGACGGGCGTTGTCCGAAAGCCTTTCTCCGTTTCGATGAAAATGAATTCAGCGCCGCCTATCCTCACGATTGCTTTTGCCGGAACCAGAAGTGCGCCTTTGTCCGGCGCAGCTTCAAAGGTCAGCGTCAACATAGCGCCGAGCCGCCATTCGCGTTCCGACGGAAGTTCAACCACGACATCAAGGGAGCGTGTCGCCGGATCGATTTCGGGATCGACGGAAACGATCTTGCCTTTTGCGGACATGTTTTCGACCATCACAGGAGCGCCGGTCTTGAGAGCCGCCGCATGGCGCTCTGATAGTTGCGCGTGCGCCCAGAACACATCGCTAGCGAGAATGGAGACCACCGGCGCGCCGGCGTCGATCATTTCTCCCGCTCCTGCCCGCACATGGGTTACGGTTCCGGCGACAGGCGCGGTGAGCAGGAACTGGCCGGGCCGCTCGCCGCGCTGAACATATTCGAGCCGGGTGTTCAGGGCCTCGAAGGAAAGCCGCGCAGAAATGGCGTCGTGATGCGCCTCATCGGCTTCCTGTTCGGAGCGCAAGCCGAGTTTCAAAAGTTCATCCGCGCGTTCGGCGAGATGCGCCATATGCGCCATGGTGAGCCGGCGCGCCTCAAGCTCGGCTGCGGCGTCTGCGTAAGCGCCGCTATAGATCACGGCGACCGGATCGCCCGCTTTCACGTCGGCCCCCGGCGTCGTCAAAGCATCGGCCATGACGCCGTCCAGCGGGGACGTTGCAGACTGCAAGGCGCCATTCGGCGCGATAATGATTGCCGGGGTGGACAGGCCTTCAGATGTGTTCGCTGTTTCGACAGTGGCTGTTTCGACGCCCAAAGCCATGCGCGTGGCGGGCAATATTTCGATCTCGCTTTGAGCGACAGCCGGTGCGTGGACGGCCCATGCTGCGAGAATGACCAATCCTGCCTGGAGGAAGTTCTGCGCTTTCATTTCAAGATACCCACGATTGCTCCATGCCTCGCGGGGACCTTTATTACGCTGGCCTTGCTGACATTAACCTGACGATGAGGCGAGCCTGCAGTCAGGGGCGAAACACAGCCGCACACCAGGCCGATCAGGCATTGCGGTCTGTAATTCGCCGCCATGCGCCTCTGCAATCCGGTCAGCGATGGCGAGCCCCAGCCCGGCGGCGCCGCCGGGCGCGCGGTCGGCGCGCACGCCGCGCGCCTTCAAGCGATCCAGGGTTTCCGCATCGAGCCCGTTTCCGCCGTCATAGACACTGACCGCGGGCTCCGCGCCAACCTCGATGATGATTTCACCGCCTGCAGGCGTCGCCCGGATTGCATTCATGGTCAGGGTTCGGATCGCTGCGGCGATCGCTTCTTCCAATCCGATGATCTTTTCTGACGCGCCGTCTGACTGGAAGGCGATTGTCTTGCGTTCTGCGACGGCCGCCGGCGCAAGCTCCGCCGCTATCCGGCGGGCGACAGCCTGAAGATCAACTGGCGGTTGTTTGGCAAGCGATTCCGCCGACTGGCTGCGCGCCAACAATAAAAATTGTTCAACCATTTCGCTCATGGCGTTCAGTTGTTTACGCAGCCGTGCGGCATCTTCCACCGGCAGCTTGTCGAGTTCGAGCGCAAGAACCGCGAGTGGCGTTTTCAACTCATGGGCGGCGTCCATGGCGAAGGCTTCCTGTCGTCGCGCATAGGTCTCGAGTTTTGAGGTGAGTTGTGAAACAGCTATCGCAAAAGGTTCGATCTCGGCCGGTAAGGCGTTTTCAGCGGCGTCATAACTTTCGAGGCGTTCCGCAGCAGCGACAACGTCGCGCGTCGCCGCCTTGAGGCGGCGCGTTACATGCCTGATGACCAGATAGGCGCCGAGGCCGAACAGGATCAGAAAGACCGCCAGCGGGATAAGGACGTGATCGATAATTTCTGTCCAGGTCGCCGCGGCCGGCGGGGCGTGTTCGCTGAAGAATCCATATTGGTGGCCCACAAATGCGACAAGGACGCCCGCACTGATGGCGCCGGCGACCAATAGGCCGACGGCGATTTGTCCGCTGATCGATCGCATCATGAGGACTGTTCCTTGATGAAGTAACCGACGCCGCGCACGGTGTGGAGGACATTATCGGCGCCGGCTTCGGCCAGCCGGCGGCGCACCCTGGACGCAAGCGCCTCCAGCGCGTTCGGCGTCACGGCTTCTTCCAGCCCGTAAAGCACAGCCTCAATCGATTCCCGTGGCACAACCTTGCCTGCGCGCCGCATCAGAAGTTCCAGAAAGTCTGTTTCCTTGCGGCCCAGAGCAATAGACTTATCCTCAAACTTTACTTCGCGGCTAATGGTTTCGAATGAAAGGGCGCCGGCGTTCAACACAACCGGGTCCCGTGAACCGGGTCGGCGCAAAAGAGCGCGCAGCCGGGCGGCGATCTCGTCAATTTCCGCAGGTTTGACGAGATAATCATCAGCGCCGGAATCAAGACCAAGAATACGCTCGGTCAATGCGCCGCGCGCCGATAGAATCAGGACGGGAGGCCGATCGTCTCGCAGGCCGTTCAGCCAGTCAACGCCGTCCCCGTCAGGCAGGCCGAGGTCCAGAATGATCGCGTCATAGCTATTGCCTGCAAGGCGCTCATCCGCGGCCCTCAGACTTGAAGCATGCTCAGAGGATATAGATCGCTTGGCAAGGCCCTCGGCGAGCAGGATGGCGAATTCGGCGTTGTCTTCAATCAATAGGACGCGCATGACGATCAAGGTATAATAAGTGGCGCATTTTAGGCAGCTGTTTCTGACAGTTCGCTGACGCTTATCAGGTTTTTCCGCATTTTGGCTTTCCCGGTGATTGACACCTGTTTCGCTCATGCCGGCTAACGTTGCGCTAGACTCGGCCCGTGACGGCCTTATCATCCGTTGGATTGTCTCACGCAATCGGCGGACGCGGCTCGCCAGCTCGGCATAGAAAGATCGGACTATTTCAATGGCGGCGCCGGATCAGTCGGATGGAGCAGTATCGCCCAAAGGCGAATCAATTTTCTCGCGATGGATTGTCATGGCGGTGCTGGGACTTTCCGGCGCGGTCATTTACCTGCTGCCTTTCCTGCGAGAGATTTACTACGACCCGTTGCGCGACGCCCTTAACCTGACGCACTCGCAGTCAGGCGTGCTGATGGCGACCTTCGGATTTGCCTCCATGCTCGCTTATATGCCGGGTGGATGGATCGCAGACCGTGTTCCGTCGCGCCTTCTTATTTCCGGCTCGCTTGTCTCGACTGGTCTTTTGGGATTTGCGTTCGCGACATTCCCTTCTTATCCGGTCGCCATCGCCATCCATGCGCTTTGGGGCGTCACTGTCACCGGCATGATGTGGGGCGCACTGATCAAGGCGACGCGTGACTGGGCGTCGAGCGCCGAACAGGGCAAGGCTTTCGGTATGCTGGAGGCGGGGCGCGGCGTGTCGGAAGCGGCGTGTTATTCGATTTTTCTTGCGATTTTCGCACAGCTCGGCGGCGATACGCGGGCGTTCAGTCAGATCATTATTCAGTATTCGGTTCTGCATATTGTTCTCGGCGTTGCGGCGTTTCTGGTGATCAAGCCGGGCCTGTCGACGCCTGCGGGCGCGGCGCCGGATCTCGCGACATTTTTGCGTGTTTTAAAAATGCCACATGTCTGGCTGATCGGTTTTGTCATCCTCTCCGTTTACGGCGCATATTGGGGCGCCTATTATTTCACACCCTACGCATCGGACGTTTTTTTCATGAGCGCTGTCGCCGCTGGCGCGATCGGCGCGGGCAAGGTCTGGCTCAAACCCGCCGCCGCCGCCATTGCCGGTTTCGCCGCGGACCGCATCGGCGTCTCCAAAGCGGTGGCGATCGGCATTGTCATTCTCACCGCCAGTTTCCTCGGTTTCGTGTTGATGCCTGGCGGCAACGCAATGATCGCCCTAATGATCTTCAACATTGCTATCGCATCCATCGCGATCTTCGCATTGAGGGGGATTTATTTTGCGCTGCTTGAAGAATGCGGCGTGCCGGCGGCTGTTACGGGAACAGCGACGGGGATTATTTCCGTCATCGCCTTTACGCCGGATGTCTTCATGCCGCTTGTGGGCGGGGCGTTGCTTGACGCGTTTCCCGGCGAGGCTGGATACCGCTACTTCTTCGGCTTCATCACTGCGCTATGCGTTTGTGGCGGTGTCGCGATGCATCTTTTGCGGCGTTTGGGGCGGGCGAACTAATGGCGGCGATTTTTTAAGACTGTCATTGCGGCGTTACGGCCCGGCGCACCGGTGACGCCGCCGCCCGGATGTGCGCCTGCGCCGCACAGATAAAGACCGCGGATCGGCGTTTTATATTGCGACCATTCCGGCGTCGGCCGCATGAAAAAGAGCTGGCCGATATTGAGGTCGCCGTGGAAAATATTTCCTTCGGTCAAACCATAGGTTTCCTGAAGGTCCAGCGGCGTCAGCACCTTTCGTCCGATAACGCTTTTCGGCACATTCGGAGCGCAGCGGCCAATCAGTTCGATAACGCGATCGCCAAAGGCTTCGCGTTTCTCGTTCCAGTCGCTTCCGCGAATTTCCCAGGGCACATATTGAACGAAACAGGTCGCCATGAATTTGTCCGGCGGGCAAAGCGTTTTGTCGACTTCGCTGGGAAACACGCAGTCGACCCAAAGATCGTCAGAGAGTTCGCCGAATTTCGCTTTGTCGTAAAGCCGCTGCACGTCTTCGAGGTCGTCCATAATGGAGAGCACCGCGCGCTCGGAGGGTGTCGTATCGTTGGGTAGACCTTTGATTTCCGGCCGTTCCGAAAGCACCATATTCACTTTCGCCGCCGGACCAGCCATGCGGATCGCCGCCACATCGGCGCGAAAATTTTCGTCGAGCGCACGCGCCTCGATCATGCCAAGGAAGGTGCGTTTGGGATCGGCGTTGGAAAGAACGGCAGCCGCTGAAAATTCACGCCCATCCTCGAGCGCGACCCCGATTGCGGCGCCGTCCCTGATGCGGATTTCCGCGACTTCTGCCTCGGTCAGAATATCGGCGCCGTTGTCGCGCGCTGATTGCGCCAGTGCGCCGGTGACGGCGCCCATGCCGCCAATCACATGTCCTGTGAAGCCTTGCACGCCATGATCGCCGCCTGACAACAGGTGGAAGAGAAGACCCAGCGTTGAACCCGCGTCATAAGGGCCGCCATGTTTTCCATAGACATTATTTCCCAGGAAGAGGCGTTTAGTCTCCGGCGCCTCGAAATGGCGGTCAAGAAAGTCGCCGAGTGACCCAGTGAGGAATCGAACCATGGCGGCGGCGTCGGCGCCGGAAAGATTCCAGAAGCGTTTCACCAGCCGAATGAACTCGAAGACGCGATCGACGCCTTTCGCGGCGAGATTGGGCGGCGGCTCCAGAAAAAACGGTTGAAGATAGCGCGCCAGTTTTTTCAACTCCGCATCGACACGGATGTAAGTCTCGGCGTCCCGCACCGAATATGGGCGCAACTCGCTCGCCGTTCTTTCGGCGTCAGCCCAGAGGCGAACAAGGCGTCCATCGGCGACTGGCATGTTAAGCGCGGGATCGCACGGAACCATTTTCAATCCGTAGCGCGCCAGGTCGAGATCGCGAATAACCGACGGCGTCAGCATCGAGGCGATATAGGAGCAGGAGGAAACGCGGCAGCCGGGCATGACCTCTTCAGTAACGGCGGCGCCGCCGACAACGCCGCGCCGCTCAAGCACCAGCACGGATAATCCGGCGCGCCCAAGATAGCCGGCGGCGGTCAGCCCGTTATGCCCGCCGCCTACAATGATGGCGTCATAAGTCGACTTCGTCGCCGTCGGGGTCACAGGGCCAGTCATCTTTATCTATGGACAGTTTGCTTTTTGCAGGTGATGGTGGTCGGGTTTTTGGAACGTGGACTTTGCAATGCCTCAACGGGAAAAGCCAGCCGATTTAGAGCAGCCTTTGCCGAGTAGTTTCTACACGGATTCCTATATGTTTGAACGCGAGCGCCGGGAGCTGTTTGCGCGCAGCTGGGTCTGCGCCGGCCGCGAGGAAGAGGTTGAGGAGCAAGGATCAACGAAAATTATAGAGCTATTCGGCGAAAGTATCATTGTCGCGCGGCTCAGGGACGGTTCGCTGCGCGCTCATTACAATGTTTGCCGCCATCGCGGCGCGCGCATTTGCGCCGATGATTCGAAATGGGGGCTGTCGCTTCGGGGCGGCGCGATGGGAGATTTTATCCGCTGCCCCTATCACCAATGGACATACGGTCTCGACGGGCGGCTTGTGAACGCGCCGCATGTTATGGAAACCGACGGCTTTGACGCGGCTACGTTCAGCCTTCGCCCCGTGGGAATTGCGGTCTGGGGCGGGTTTATCTTCCTGAAGCTGGAGCCAGACGAGGGCGATATCGTATCGCGCATGCTCGGCGAAGCCGAAATCGGCCCCGCGCCGCGCCGCCTCCGCAACTATCCGCTCGATCGGCTGAAGACTGCGCGGGTGATAAGCTATGACGTGGCTGCGAACTGGAAGGTCATCGCCGAGAATTACAATGAGTGCTATCATTGCGGCGGCGTGCATCCGGAATTGTGTAATGTGGTGCCGGTGTTCCGCGCCGGCGCCGGGCTGGGTCTCGACTGGGAAGAAGGCGTTCCCCATCGCGAAGGCGCCTGGACCTATACCTTCACCGGGACGACGAACCGTAAGCCGTTTGAGGGATTGAGCGACAAAGAAAAAATCCTGCATAAAGGCGAGCTGGTTTATCCGAACCTGCTACTTTCAATGAGCGCGGATCATGGCGCGGCTTTCATTCTCTGGCCGCTGGCGCCGAACCTCACGCGCGTCGATGTGCGGTTTTTGTTCGCTCCGGATGAAATGGCGCGCAAAGACTTTGAGCCCGCCGATGCGGTCGATTTCTGGGACATCACCAATCGCCAGGACTGGGCCGTCTGCGAACGGGTGCAACAGGGGATGAGTTCGGCGTCCCATAAGCATGGCTATTATGCGCCGATGGAAGATGAGAGCCTTGATATAAGACGCTACATCGCCGCGCATATTAAAGACGCTTGAGCGAGGCGAGGTTTGTTTCTCTTTTCAGATCAGTCGACGGTGACGTTTCATGACGCGCTTCCGGATGAAGTCGATATTGCGATAATCGGCGGCGGCGTCATCGGCGTGACGACCGCCTGGTTTCTCGCCAGACGCGGACGCAAGGTGCTTATCTGCGATAAGGGACGGATCGCCGGTGAGCAATCAAGTCGCAATTGGGGCTGGGTTAGGGTCAATGGCCGCGATGAAGCGGAAACGCCAATCGCTATCGAAAGTCTTCGCTTGTGGGAAGAATTTGGCGAAGAGCTCGGTCCGGATATCGGGTTCCAGCGTCGCGGCATAATCGAGCTTGCTGAAACCGATGATGATATGGAGTTTTGCGAAGGCTGGCTAAGTATTGCAAAAGCAAACCAGCTCGACACAAAGCTCCTTGCGACAGCCGAAATCGGTGATGTTTTCCCGGCCGCCGAAGGGGCGTGGAAAGGCGCGATGATCACCCCCAGTGATGGGCGCGCCGAGCCGTTCAAGGCGGTTCCCGCGATCGCGCGCGCTGCGCAACAGGCGGGCGTTTTGATCCGTGAGACTTGCGCGGTCCGGATGATTGAAACGCAAAACGGACGGGTGACAGCGATCCTTACCGAAGACGGCGCGGTTAAGGTCGGCGCCGTTCTGTGCGCCGCCGGCGCCTGGTCCAACATGGTTCTCGGCAATCTTGGCGTTGACCTGCCGCAGCTTGCCGTGCGCGGGACTGTGGCGCGCACCGCCCCGGCGGCGTCTGTTTTTGACGGGGCGGCGGGGGCGAAAGACATTTTTATCCGGCGGCGCGAGGATGGCGGATATACGGTCGCGAGCGGTATTACTGAACACTTGATCGGCGCCAGCAGTTTTCGTTATGGCGCACGGTTTTTGCCTGCCCTCAAAAGCGCCAGCGAGTTGCGTTTCGGCCTGGGGGCCGATCCGACGCAGGCGCTTTTTCCCCGGCCGCGCCGGGGCGGCGAGGAGGTGACGCCTTTTGAAAAGTCACGGGTGTTGAATCCGTCGCCGTCGCAATCCGTTCTTCAAAAGATGCGGACGCATCTCGACAACAGGATTCCCGCCTTGCGCGATGCGGCTTTTGTCGAAAGCTGGGCCGGTATGATCGACGCCATGCCCGATGTTGTGCCCGTGATGGATGAGCTTACCGACCCCCAGGGGCTGTTCATTGCGACCGGCTTCAGCGGGCATGGGTTTGGCATTGGGCCGGGCGCAGGAAAGGTCATGGCGGAAATGATTGACGGTCAGGCGCCGCGTTACGATCTCAAACGGTTCCGGTTTTCCCGATTTGCTGATGGTTCAAGGATGGACCCCGGACCGGGAATTTGATGCGGTTAAACATCACAATTGCCTGTATCATCCGCATAAGCACAATCAGGGAAGGGTGCGGGGCGACCTGCTGATATTTTTTAATCAACTGATTTATTTTTGACATGCAGTTCCGCCGCATGGCTGAGCGCAGAAGCGATTACGCCGGTCAGCATTGCAACGAGACCAAGCCCCAGAACAGCGTAAAGCCCGGCGCAAAATTTCCCGAGCGTCGATATGGGAACGGCGTCGCCATAGCCGACTGTCGTAAAAGTGACGACGCTCCACCACATGGCTTTGGGGATCGATCCGAAAATTTCCGGCTGCAGCCCTCTTTCAACAAGATAGAGCGTCGTCGACGACAGCAGTATCAAGATGACGCCGAGGAACAGCGTGAAGATCAGCTCAAAGCGCTTGGCCGCAAGGGCTTCGTAAAATTCGCGCATGGCGGTATGGATGTGCGGCATCGACGCCAGACGCAACAATCGCAAAATGCGCAATAATCGGAAGATGAGCAGCCAGGTGGGCGGCGTCGGCAGCAACAAAGGCAGAATAACGACAAGGTCGGCGATGGATGCAGGCGTCGCGGCGTAACGGATGAAGCCACGCATACCGCGGAATTTCGGGTTGAGCCCGCACACCGCCAGGCGGCCCGCATATTCAACAGCGAAAAGAGCGAGCAGAAGATGGTCGATGACCAGGAGCTTGCCGCCAAGCCAGCCGGCGACCGCCGGCTCGGTCGCGGCGACGCCGAAAACAATCGACAGCCAGATGAGTGCGAAAACGCACCAGTTGAGCGGCGACAGGCCCCGGCCCGGCCAGGCTTCAGGATCGAGCTGGCGATGAAGATGTTGGCGGAAGGTCATGGACTGCCTTTCGTCGCCGGGTTTGCCTTACATGATAAACTCGGCTTCGTAATTTCCTTTCAGGAAGAGAACCATCTCCTCGTAACTCAGCTTTTCGAGATCGACCATGGCGGCGATTTTTGCGTCCACATTCGGCGCTTTTTGAAAGCGCGCGTAAATGCGTTTTAACGCAAGCCGGTATTGGCGCATCCGTTCGATTTCCCGCTCAGGCTGAAAGCCTTCTTCGAAGGTTCTGGCGGACAGCGCGACGATGGCGGCCCAGATGGCGAAAACATGTACCAGCGGGCCTT
>JAUHYK010000142.1 GCA_030426465.1 Alphaproteobacteria bacterium | reverse complement strand
AAGCGACCATAAAACCGCGGCGCCCACGGCTATTTTGAACCACAAGGGCCATGTCGTTTTTGTTGCAGACATACATAATCTCCCATTTGTATTTTTACGCTTGTGAATAAGCTTTTTTCAGCCACGCCTTGACGTCCTTGTCGATATCGGCGGGTTTTTCGAGCTTCACGCGATGGGAAACCATGGCGTTGAAACTACCGGATTTTTCCAGGCGGCCTTTGGCGGCTTCGTCTTTAAGATTGATGCCGAGATCGACGCGTGTTTTCGTTGAAGGCTGGATCAGGGCGAACTGTTTATTGCGGCGAAGGCTCACATAGGTTTTTTTTGGAGCGATCTCGACATCCTTGCCGAGAGAAGAAACGCATTTGATGAGCGCGTCATAGATCGGTTTCAGCTCCGCTTTGGCGCCCGCATATTGCGCCTCGACAAGCGCGTCATCACCGCCTTCGGCGCTGCCTGCATCGCTTTTCAGATATTTGTGCGCGACGAGATTGGCGAAGCCATGAGTGAGAGCGTATTCTGTCTTCAGATGCTTGACGACCTGGCCATGTTTTTCCTCGCCGGACTTTTTAGCAATGGCGATCCATTGATCCAGCGTCTTGCCAGTCTTCTCTTTCATATTGGCGATCATAGCGTTCGCCATTTCTTCAGGTGATTTGGCCATTTCTTCTCTCCCTTAATCAAGCGGCCAGTTTTCGGCGCGCATCGCCTTTGGCGTCATCGGCGCCATCAACCCGTAAAGCGCATTCATCATACGCGCGCTGAAAGTGACCGTGCCGGTCTCCACATAAGCCTTGAAGTTTTCGACAATGAATTTGGCGCCCTGATCCATGGACTTTTCGCTCTTGGAACCCGCGACGATATGTTCGGTGACAAGTGAGAACTCCGTGCCGCCATCAACTTTTTTCAAGAGATAGGTGACCGTCGACGCAGGGTCGGGGAGGGAGGTAAGCTGAAATGTCGTCACCAGCTTGTTCGGCGGCTCCAACTCGATTATGTCGCCGATGACCGCCACGACTTTGTCATCATTGGACACCATGCGATAGCGGTTTCCGGCCGCCATGGATTTCGTATCCCAACGCGCGTTCCAGAAAAACGGTCTGGGTGATTTTGTATTTACGAGTTCCGACCAGACCGTTTCAATCGGCGCATTAATGACCACACGATAAAACTGCTTTTCGACATATCTCTTGTCTTCGTTCATTACCGGCTCCCCTTTTTGTCTTTGGTTTCGTTCTCGTGGCGCGCCTCGGCGAGATATTTGAGACGCGTCATCTGCCCCGCCCAATAGGCGCTGTATTGTGTCGTCCAGCGTTCGTGGATCATCTGGATTGGCGCAGCGTTGAAATAAAGTTTGCGCGTGCGGCCGTCTTTTTCCGAAATGATGAGGTTCGCATCTTCGAGCACGGTGAGATGTTTCATCACCGCGATGCGGCTGACATCGAATTCGCTGGCAAGGGCGCCGACGCCAATTCCGGGTTCTTCTTTGACGATGTCGAGCATGCGCCTTCGGCTTTCATGAGCGAGCGCCTGAAACACGGCGTCCATATCTTTGGTGTTTATCATATGTAACGCATAGGTTACATAAATATTTCCATCCGTCAAGCTGACGTTCGCCATATTCGCATCGTCCCATTTTGCGTTGACATATTAAGGGGTTGCGGCCAGCGTCCGGCCGCGATGTTTGATCTTGCAGACATTCTGGAAACGGCGTTGCGGGGGGCGGGCGCCGGCACATCTTTCCTGCTGGCGTTTGTCGTCGCCTGGCGGGGCGGTGAGGGCGCACAGGTTCGCCGCCTCGGCGCGCTGTTTATCTTTTCAACTGGCGTTTATGTGCTGCTTGCAGGAGAGGCGACGCGTCAGCTTTTCGGCGCTGCGCTGTTTCCAGTTTCATTTATTGCTATTTACGGCACGATTTTTTTCTGGTGGTTCGCCGCGGCGCTGTTCAATGATGATTTCCGCTGGCGCTGGTGGCGGATCGCCCCGGCGATCATCATCCCATTCTTGCATATGGGCCATATTCTGGCGCCGCCGGGCGCGCTGGAAAAGGTGTTCTGGTACGGCCATATCGGGCTTAATGCGCTGATTTTTTTGGATGCTCTACGCCTCGCGCTTGTTGACGCCGCTGATGATCTTGTCACGCCGCGCCGGCGTTTTCGATTTGCGATCGCCGTAACCGTCGGTGTCTTCGGATTGCTCATCGCCAGCGCCGAAACTATTGAGCGAAATTATTTGCTGCCTGATACGCTGCGCATGTTGCACGCGATTGCGATTTGCGTGCTGAACCTAATATTCGGTTCATGGCTCCTGCGCCCGCGCACTGCTCTTTTCGCGGACCCTCCGGTCGCGCAGGCCAGGGAAACCGGCTGGGCGGCGCAAGCGACAAACGTGCCGGCCGCGGACCAGCCAGCCTATGGCCGACTGTTGGCGCTGATGGAGGATGGCGTTTATCGTCAGGAGGGGCTGACGGTCGCATCTCTGGCTGAAAAAGTCGGGGTCCCCGAGCACCAGCTCAGAAAGCTCATCAACGGCGCCCTTGGCTTCCGGAATTTCTCTTCATTCCTCAACGCCCGCCGCATCAAGGACGCCAAGACTCAGCTTGCCGATGGGGAAAACGCGAGAAAACAAGTCCTGCAGATCGCTCTCGATCTAGGCTACGGCTCGATCGCGCCCTTCAACCGTGCTTTCAAACAGGCGACTGGCCAGACGCCGACGGAATATCGCAAGTCAGCGCTTGGAAACGCGCCGGTCATTTCCGAAAATTCCTGATCATTTTTGAAAAAGCCGCATGTTTTCTGGATTTGCGGAGAGGTCTGGCGCGCCTTTCGCCATCTTTCGCCCATTGCAAATCATGGAGAAAGACGTGGAAGAGCAAGCCAGCCTGATCGCCGCCGTCGACCCGATGACCGCCGCTATCGGCGTTTTCCTGCACATCCTGCCTAATGATTTCGCCCGTTATCTGTTCGGGGCGGGCGGAGTTTTTCTGATTGTGAATGTGCTCTTCGCCAACCGGCTGGCGGGTCGCAAAATAAGGCCATCATCGCCGAAGGCGGTACAGATGCGGCGGGAGTTCATGATCTCTATGCGCACTACGCTGATCTTCGCGCTGTCCGGCGTCGCCTCCGTCATGGCGGCCAGGGCGGGCTGGCTCGACACCTATTATGTCGTCGCCGAGCGGGGCTGGGGTTATTTTGCGTTCACACTGATCATGCTGATCGTCGCGCATGATGCCTGGTTTTACTGGACGCACCGGCTAATCCACCATCCGCGGCTTTTCCGCCGCGTTCACCGCACGCATCATAAATCACACAACCCGTCGCCCTGGACAGCCTATTCCTTTGACATGGCGGAAGCTGCGATCAACGCCGCCTATTTGCCGCTGATCCTGTTTTTTATGCCGACCTCGGTGCAGGCGATTATCCTGTTTCTCGTACACATGATCTTGCGCAACGCCATCGGCCATTGCGGTTACGAGTTATTTCCGAGCCGGCGTGACGGGCGGCCGCTGGTCGACTGGATGACGAGCGTCACCCATCACGACTTGCACCATGCGCAGGCCGGCTGGAATTACGGTCTCTATTTTACCTGGTGGGACCGGCTCATGGGCACAGAGCATCCGCTCTATCATGAAAAGTTCGCGGCGGCTGTGCGTAAACCCCTCGATGGTTCAGCGGTTGCGGCGCTCAGTCCTCAGGCTGCAAAACCATGCACATAAAAAACGGGGCCCCGTCGGGGCCCCGCAGATACGCGTCTGACTGATGAAGGTCAGATGGAATAGTACATGGAGAATTCGACCGGGTGCGGCGTCGTTTC
>JAUHYK010000078.1 GCA_030426465.1 Alphaproteobacteria bacterium | reverse complement strand
TGAATTGTAACGGCAACACGCCCATGCCGATGAGGTTTGAGCGGTGGATGCGCTCAAAGCTCTGGGCGATGACAGCGCGCACGCCGAGAAGGATTGTTCCCTTCGCCGCCCAGTCACGCGATGAGCCGGTGCCGTATTCCTTGCCGGCGAAAACGACGCTCGGAGTGTTCGCCGCCTTGTACTTCATGGCCGCATCATAGATCGGCATGGTTTCGCCGGTGCCGACATATTTAGTCACGCCGCCTTCTGTGCCCGGAACCATTTGATTCTTGATACGGATATTGGCGAAGGTGCCGCGCATCATGACTTCGTGATTGCCGCGGCGCGAGCCATAGGAGTTGAACTCCTCCACCGGCACCTGATGGGATTTCAGATACTCTCCAGCCGGACTATCTTCCTTGATAGCGCCGGCAGGTGAGATGTGGTCGGTGGTGATGCTATCGCCGAATAGGGCGAGTACGCGGGCGCCATTGATCGGCTGGACCGGTTTCGGCTCCTTGGTCATGCCTTCGAAATAGGGCGGGTTCGCAACATAGGTGGATGCGGGCCAGCGATAGGTCTGGCCGTCGCCTGCATCGATCGCCTGCCATTTCTCATCGCCTTTGAAGACGTCGGCGTAGCGTTCGGCGAACATTTTCGCGGTGACGTTTTTGCGAACGACTTCAGCGATTTCCTTGTTGGAGGGCCAGATGTCTTTCAGGAACACATCCTTGCCGTCCTTGTCCTGGCCGAGCGGGTCCGTCGTCAGATTGACATTCATGGAGCCGGCAATTGCATAGGCGACGACGAGGGGCGGCGAGGCGAGAAAGTTTGCGCGCACATCCTGTGAGATGCGGCCTTCAAAATTTCGATTGCCTGAAAGCACCGAAGCCACAGCAAGATCATTTTCGTTGATCGCTTGGGAGATGGCTTCCGGAAGTGGGCCTGAGTTGCCAATACAGGTCGTGCAGCCATATCCGACGAGGTTGAAGCCGAGTGCGTCAAGATCGTCGGTGAGATTGGCTGCATCGAGATAATCGGTCACAACCTGACTGCCTGGCGCCAAAGAGGTCTTTACCCACGGTTTTACGGTGAGGCCTTTTGAGCGCGCATTGCGGGCGACGAGACCCGCGGCGATCAGCACCGATGGGTTGGACGTGTTTGTGCATGACGTAATAGCGGCGACGGCGACATCGCCATGGCCGAGGCCGTATTTCTCACCGGCGACCGGGACGCGCTTATTCGCTTCATCCGCCTTGCCATATTCCTTGTCGAGAGCGGCGGCGAACCCTTGCGGCGCCTTCGTCAGTTCAATCCGGTCCTGCGGGCGCTTGGGGCCTGCAAGGGAGGGAACGACGGACGCAAGATCAAGCTCCAGCGTGTCGGTGAAGACCGGATCTGGCGTGTCTTTCGAGCGCCACATGCCCTGTTCTTTCGCGTATGCCTCCACCAAGGCGACGCGGTCGTCGGACCGCCCTGTAGCTTTGAGGTACCGCAGAGATTCCTCATCAACCGGGAAGAAGCCGCAGGTGGCGCCATATTCCGGCGCCATGTTGGCGATGGTCGCCTGATCTTCGAGGGCGAGATGGTCGAGGCCCGGCCCATAAAACTCCACGAACTTGCCGACCACGCCTTTCTTACGCAGCATTTCGACGATGACGAGAACCAGATCCGTCGCCGTGGCGCCTTCTGGAAGTTTGCCGGTTAGTTTGAAGCCAATTACTTCAGGAATGAGCATGGATACGGGTTGGCCAAGCATCGCTGCTTCGGCCTCGATCCCGCCGACGCCCCAACCGAGAACGGAAAGACCATTGACCATGGTGGTGTGGCTGTCAGTGCCGACAAGTGTATCGGGATACGCGTAGGTTTCGCCTTTATATTCTGCGGTCCAGACAGTCTGCGCCAGATATTCCAGATTCACTTGGTGACAAATGCCTGTTCCCGGCGGCACAACGCGGAAATTATTGAACGCGCCCTGGCCCCATTTCAGGAACTGGTAGCGTTCGGCGTTTCGTTCATATTCACGGTCAACGTTTTTCTTGAAAGCCCCCGGGCCGCCGAAATAATCCACCATCACCGAGTGGTCGATGACGAGATCCACCGGCGCCAGCGGGTTGATTTTTTCGGGGTCTTCACCCAGCGTTTTCATCGCGTCGCGCATGGCGGCGAGATCGACCACCGCGGGAACGCCGGTAAAATCCTGCATCAGCACGCGCGCCGGGCGATAGGCGATCTCGCGGGTCGATTTGCCGGTTTTCAGCCAGTCTGCGAAGGCCTTGATGTCGTCTTTCGTGACGGACCGGTCATCTTCGAACCTGAGGAGATTTTCCAGCAGCACCTTCAGGGAGAAAGGCAGGCGGGAAATATCGCCTATTTGCTTCGACGCTTCGGCAAGGCTGTAATAGGCGTAGGTCGCGCCGCCGGCGGAAAGCGTTTTCTTTGTCTTCAAGGAATCGCGTCCGGGTATCATCAAGTCTCTCCAGTAGGGTAAAAAGTCGTGAAATTCCGCGCCGTTATGGCGCAAGGCCCTGTGGCTTGCAATGCCGGGCAAAAAACTCCGGCCGGCCACTGTCGCGACAAATTTCGAACTATGTTATCAGCATGGAAAAGGTGGGATTTTCCGCCTCGTGTCTATCTGCCTGAAGGGAGCCTCGCGTCCATGCCTCGTCTGTCCTTAGCCCTTGTTCTCGCCACGCTTTCCAGCCTTACCGCAGTGTTTTCCACAAGCGGCGCGGTCGCCCAGCAGCCGGAAGCCAAAGCGACCTTTCGGGACTGGAGTGTCTTTGTGCGCGAAACTGACGGCGAAAAAATCTGTTTTGCGGCGACCGAGGCCACCGATAAATCGCCGAAATCGGTCAATCACGGCGACGTGTTCTTTCTAATCGCCACCTGGAAATCAGGAGCCGCCAAAGAGCAGCCGAGCCTGATGACCGGGTATTCCCTCAACACCAAGCCGGAGCCGACGCTGCGAATTGGCTCCGACAAGTGGGAAATGTATTCGTCGGAAAACGAAGCCTTCATCGAAGCGGCGAGCGAAGAGCAGCGTCTGATCCGCGCTATGCGCCAAGGCGCAGACATGCGTATCAGCGCGGTCTCCTCGCGCGGCACGGCGACCAGCTATGTGATTTCGCTCCGCGGGGTCTCGGCGGCGCTCGACCGGGCAAAGGCTGAGTGCCGTTAACGCGCAAAGACTAGCCCGCTTACGGCGTGTCTGAAGATGACGGCACGAATTTCGTCTTTAAGGTCACCAGTTCCTCGGCGATGGTCGGATGCAGCGCTACGGTGTCGTCGAAGTCTTTTTTCTTGAGGCCGGCTTTCACAGCGATAGCGACGCACTGGATCATCTCTGCTGAATATTCGCCGACAATGTGACAGCCGAGAACGCGATCAGTGTCGCCGTCGACGACGATTTTCATCAACACGCGTTCTCCCGATTCCGTGAGGATATGTTTCATGGACCGGAATTCGGTTTTGTAGATGTCTACGTTTTTGAATTCATGCCGCGCTTCATGTTCGGCGTAGCCGACCGAACCGACCGGTGGTTGTGAGAACACTGCTTTTGGAATGAAGCGGTAGTCAGTCTCCGTGGGGTTGTTGTTGTAGAATGTCTCTGCAAAAGCCGCGCCTTCACGGATCGCGACCGGCGTTAAGTTGACGCGATCGGTCACGTCGCCAACAGCAAAAATGCTGGGGACGGAGGATTGCGACTGGTCATTGACCTTGATGGCGCCGTTCCTGTCGGTTTCAACGCCGGCGTTTTCGAGCCCAAGGCCATTTGTCACCGGCTTCCTGCCCACGGCCCAGAAAACACAATCCGTATCGATGTGAACGCCGGTGGAGAGATGAACGCGTTTCTGGTCGCCATCCAGCTTTTCAATTTTGTCGAAAACCGCTTGCGTGATGACGCGGATACCCTGGCGTTGCAGTTCCTTGTGAACTTGCGTTGAAACATCAGCGTCGAAATAGCGCAAAATATCTTCACCGCGATAAACAAGGCAGACGTCGGCGCCGAGCCCCTTAAAGATACAGGCGAACTCAACTGCGATGTAACCGCCGCCGGCGACGACCACATGTTTCGGCAAGTCCTCCAGATGGAAGGCTTCGTTTGAGGTAATGCCAAGCTCGTGGCCCGGCACGGATTCATCGACCCAGGGCGCGCCGCCCACGGCGACAAGGATACGTTCGGCGGTGACGTCGCGGTTTTCGGCTTCGAGATGCACCGTATGCGCATCTTTTATTGTGGCGCGGGACTGGAATATATCGGCGCCTGCGTTTTTCAGGTTGCGGATATAGATCCCGTTGAGGCGATCGATTTCATTATCCTTGTTGGCGATAAGCGTCGCCCAGTCGAAAGAAACGTTTTCCGCGGTCCAGCCATATCCTTTGGCGTCTTGAAAGCCGTGACCATATTCGCTGGCGTAGACGAGATACTTTTTTGGCACGCAGCCGCGAATGACACATGTGCCGCCGACGCGGTACTCCTCCGCGACGCCCACCTTCGCCCCATAGCTTGATGCGAGACGAGAGGCGCGCACGCCCCCGGAACCGGCGCCGATGGTGAAGAGGTCATAATCATACTTGGTCATGAGGAGCCTTGTGTTTCTTTTTCCGGAACGAACCCGATGCGGGTTTCGAAACGTTTGTCATTGAATTCGAGCACTTCAAGCTGGAAAGTGTTCAAGAATTCGCGATAGATCGCTTCGAACACAGGTTCCAGCTTGCCTTCATAATCGAGAGGGATGTGGATGATCGGCTGTTGGGCGACGAAAACGTCAAAGCTGTCGCCAGTGACTTCAATGGAGAGAGCCGTCCGGAGCCAGAGAGCCCCCGAATCCTCCATATTCTTGATGGTCAGCGCAACGCCGAATTGAACCGGCTCAAGTACGATCACTTTGCGGTGACGGTAACTGAACGCCTCGTCTCCGTAATCCTTGCTTGGATCAAAGGGACCCTCAGGTGGAACGGCGGTTACGCAGTCCGAAGAGCAGCCCAGAAATTCAGGCAGACCTTCAACCACGGCCTCGCCAAATCCCTTGCAGCGCAGAAGGTTTTCGAACGCCGCCGCGCCGTAATCCTTGATTGCCTCCTGCAGCTTTTCAAAGCGAGTGGTCATGAAATCCGATCCTGATGGGAGCAACCTAACGCGGGGGCCGCGCAGGCGCAAAGACGAAACGGGAAGTCAAAAGATAAAGTCGAAGAGGCGATTACGCGCTTGCAATGCTGATCCCATCTTCATCGCCATAGATGACCATATCCGTCATGCCGCAGAAGAGCCCGCATTCGAGAACGCCGGGAATGGCGGCGAGGGATTTTTCGAGCGCTGCGGGATCGTCGATGCGGCCAAGGCGGGCGTCGATGATGAGATTGCCGCCGTCTGTTTTTACCGCCGCGCCTTCATGGGCGCGCAGTTCCAACGGCGCCCTGTCAAAGCCGCTCGCGGTGAGCGCGCGCCGGAGCGCCGCAACCGTCAGCGCCCAGCTGTAAGGTGAAATCTCTATCGGCAGGGGAAACGCGCCGAGGGCAGCAACGCGTTTTGACTTGTCAGCGATCACGATGAATTTCCGCGCCGCATGCGCGATAATTTTCTCGCGTAAGAGCGCCGCGCCGCCGCCCTTGATCAGGTTGAGGGAAGGGTCAGCTTCATCGGCGCCATCGACCGCAAGATCGATAGTGGTCGTTTCATCGGGCTCAATGATTTCAACGCCAAGGCGTTCCGCGTGTGCGCGAGTTGCTTCGGATGTCGGTACGCCGCGCAGGTCCCAGCCGTCCGCGACCAGACCGCCGACGATATCAACAAAGTGCGCTGCTGTGGAGCCAGTGCCGAGGCCCAGCGTCATGCCGCGTTCAATATATTTTGCGGCTTCTTCGGCGGCGCGTTTTTTGCCTGCGTCTTTGTCCATCATCCAGTCCTATTTCTTTGAGCTTTTTTGGCTTTTGTGGAAACGCGCCGCCCAGCCTTTGATTGCTGTTTGCCGTCCGCGGGCAACCGCCAGGTCTCCTGGAGCGACGTCTTTCGTGACGACCGAACCGGAACCCACATAGGCGCCGTCGCCAATAGTCACTGGCGCGACGAGTGACGAGTTTGACCCGATGAACGCGCCTTTGCCGATGACAGTCTTGTATTTGTTGTATCCATCATAGTTGCAGGTGATGGTCCCGGCGCCGATATTTGCATCATCGCCGATTTCGGCGTCGCCGATATAGGTAAGGTGCGAAACTTTTGCGCCCTCGCCGATAATCGCTTTCTTGATCTCAACGAAATTGCCGACTTTTGCGCCTGTTTTCAGGTTTGCGCCGGGGCGCAGGCGCGCGAATGGTCCGGCGCTTGCCTTGGCGGCGACATTTGCGCCTTCGAGGTGGGAGAAGGGTTTGATTTCGGCATTGTCATCGATAGTGACGCCTGGGCCAAACACAACATTTTGACCGACGATAACATCCTTACCGATTTTTGTATCCCACGAGAAATATACCGTGGACGGATCAGCGAGAGTGGCGCCGTTTTCCATCGCGGCCTTGCGCATACGGTTTTGAAAGATGGCTTCGGCTTCAGCGAGTTCAACACGCGAATTGACCCCGAGAACTTCGTCAGCGCTCGCCTCGATGACAGCGCAGGTTTTTCCGTCCTTTCGTGCCAGGGCGACAATGTCTGTCAGGTAATATTCTTTTTTCGCATTTTTATTCTCGATGTCCTTCAGGCGCGCCTGGAGGAACGCCGCATCGATCGCCATGACGCCGGAATTGCACAAGGTGATTTTCAATTCATCGGCGCTTGCGTCCTTCGCTTCGACGATGGCGGCGAGTGCGCCGGTTTCGTCACGCTTCAGTCTTCCATATGCGCCGGGTTCAGGCGGGGTGAATCCGAGAACGGCGACGGCGGCGCCGTTGCCGATTTCGTTCACAAGCGCGCCAAGAGTCGCCGGCGTCACCAGAGGCGTGTCAGCGTAGAGAATGATCGCGGCGCCGGAGAAGCCTTCGAGGGCCGGGAGGGCCTGCATGACCGCATGCCCAGTGCCTTGCGGCGGAGATTGCACGGCAATAGCCGCTTTCTTGTCAATGGAGCGCGCGAACTCGCCGACTTCGGGCGCATGATCGCCAATGACGACGGAAATGCGGTCAGGGGCGAGCGCTGAAGCGGCGTCCATGACGTGGGCGATCATCGCCCGCCCGCCGATCGGGTGCATGACCTTCGGCAAGGCTGACTTCATCCGCGTGCCATGGCCTGCGGCGAGAATTATTGCAGCGGTTTTCTGGGCTTTCATCGTCGCGCTTTCATGTCTTTTTGGCGGTATCGTCTATCATGATGAGGACGAAATAGCCTATGGGGTCGGTCGGAATTGGCGCGATTCGCCGCCGGAAAAAGCGTGGAAGACAAAAACAGGCAAGGCTATGGCGGAAGACCTTAAGGGCGCGGCGCTTCTTTTCGATCTCGACGGCACACTGGTGGACACAGTTGAAGACCTTGCCGCCGCCATGAACTACGCTTTGATGGAGGCGGGACATGCCAGCGTGCCCACCAGCGAGGTTCGTCATCTGGTGGGCCATGGCGCACGGCGCATGCTCATGCGCGGCTATGTCGTGAGCGCCGGCCGGGAGGCTGAGGCGGAGGAGCTCGATATCGCCATGACCCGGTTTCTGGACCACTATCAGGCGAATATCGCCGTCCATTCGCGCCCGTTTGAGCACGCCATTGAAATGATTGAAGGCTTTTTAGTGCGAGGCGCGCGCGCAGCTATCTGCACCAACAAACGCGAGGCCATGGCGCGGCTTTTGATAGAAACATTAGGCGTTTCATCTTTGTTTGATGTCATTGTGGGCGCGGACACCACGACCGCAGCAAAGCCAGACCCGGCGCCGGTACGCCTTTGTCTTGAAAAGACAAGCGCCCGGCGAGCGGTTTTTATCGGTGATAGCGATACGGATATTCGCGCAGCCAAAGCCGCGGAATTACCCTGCTTCATTGCGGATTTCGGATATGGCCCGATAACCTTGGCCGACGAAACGGCCGGGTTGTTTTCCCACTATCGGGAGGCGTCCCAGTTGATCGACAAAGCGCTGCGGGCTTAACCGGCCTCAGCCCCGCTGAACTTGGTCGGCATCCCATTGATCATATTGGAGCGCAAATCGGTGCGGGCTGATCGCATGGTCGAGACAAAGCCTTCGTCTTTTGTCTCCACCACAACATCAAAGCCGCGTTTACGCCAGAAATCCTGTATTTTTGCTGCGAGACGGTTCGCGCCGTCTTTGTCGCACAGGTCAGTCATTTCACTACCCCGATCTATGCATTGAACGTTTCCACGGAGCGAAGAATATAAGGCAAACTGATTTTTTCAAGCCTTATCCAAATATTTTTTATACCAGTCAGTTTCCGGGAAAAATCGTTATATTCTTACAGTTTGAGGTGAAAGGAGTGCGCCTTTTCCGGCGACTGCGAAATTTTATAGCGCACCAAGATCAAACAATATAAGATAAACTTATAAACATGGAGATTTCTATGGCGTTACCTCAAGCCGCCGCCGCACGTTCAATCGGCGAGCGCATTCGCCAGGCCCGCAAGTCTCGCGGCATGAGCCAGTCTGATCTCGCCCTCAAGGTCGGTGTCAGTCAGCCGGCAATCGCCAATTGGGAAAGCGGGGTGCATGATCCGCGTCGGCTGACCTTGGCGAAGCTTGCTGACGCTCTGGATTCGTCTCTTGATTGGCTTGCGGCTGGGGACCGGTCCTCTGCGGAAAGCGACAAGCATGCCGCCGCCGCCTATATCCGCCGGCCTGTTCGCCACGTCCCGGTCATCTCATTGCGCGCCGCCTCTTTGTTGGCGCAGGACGCCAACGCCGATCCGCATGTGATGGCGGAGGACTACATTCCAGTAACGCTGGGGCCCTCAAAGCTTTTTGCGGTCTTTGTGAATGATCCCGCCGTCGATCTCGCCTTCCTGCCGGATACTGTGGTGGTGATCGATTATGAAGACCGCACACCCGATGACGGGGATTTCTGCCTGGCGCATGTGGATGAAACACCTGTGCTTCGCCGGTGGCGCGGCGGCCGCGACGGGGCGGCAAGGCTCGAGCCTTGCTCCAGCGAAGACGGCCACCCTGTTATCGCGGTGACGCGAGCCGTTTCGGTGATCGGATGTGTTCGGGTGTCGATCCGTGTTCACTGATGGCGACGCGCGGTCTACGCAGCAGCTTTTTGATAGAGATTGATTGTCGCCGGAAGGGCGCGCAGGGCTTCGCGATATTGATCGGCGGTCGCCTTACACAGCGCCACAAGCTCTTTTGATGATGCGCCGTCGCGTGCGGCATGCTCGACTGCGGCGCAGGCTTCACCAAGCGCGCGGGCGCCGACATTGACGCTCATGGATTTCAGCGCGTGGGCGGCTTTGGCGAGTTGCTCTTTGTCACCTCCCTTGAGTGTCGCTGCAAGCGTGCGCAAGCCATCCCGGGAATGCTCTTCGAACAAGCGCAGGGCTCTGACTGGGAGATTGACGCCAGATGTCTGCATGGCGGCGATTTGGTCGAGAACGGCATGGTCAAATGCGTGAATGCCATCGTCATCGTTTTGCGCTTTCATGTCGGTGATTTCGATGGATTGGTTGTCATCTGAATTATCGGCGCTGCGCTCAAGATAGTTGGCGATGACAGCGCTCAGGGAATCAAGTGTGAAGGGCTTGGTAAGATAATCATCCATACCGGCCCCGCGCCAGTCGTCTTCTTTACCGGCCACATGCGCGGTGAGTGCAACAACAGGAACGCGCATACGGCCGATATGTTTTTCAAATGCGCGGAGCGCCATGGTCGCTTCAAAGCCGTCCATTTGCGGCATTGAACAATCCATCAACACCAGGTCGAATTCCTGCTGTTGCGCCAGTGAAAGCGCTTCCTTGCCGTTTCCGGCGAGAGTGACTTGCAGGTTCAGACGCGACAGCGCCTCTTGCACCACTTCGCGGTTCACGGCGCTGTCATCGGCGGCCAGCACATGTTGGCCCTTGAACACAAGGTGGTCAGCGCCAGTGCTTTCGGTATTGACCAATGCAGCTTTTCCGCGAAGCGAGTCATCGAAAATTCTTCCAATCTGCGCCATGACTTCTTTGCGAGAAAGCGGCGCCAACAGGATGTCTTCAACGACTCCGTTCTCAACAAGTTCATCCGGCGCCGTATCACCGAGTTCGCAAACGCATATGCGCGCCGGGATCCATTGCGCTTTGCCTTCGCTGATTGTCTGCTGATAAACGTGATAAAACGCGGGTGATGCGAAGATCATGTCAGCACACGCAATGTGCGCTCCGAAATCCGAACCTTTCTCGACGATATGCGGAATTACGCCGCTTTCACGCAAATAGAGCGCCAGCATTTTCGGCGTCGCATCGCCGTCGATTGCCACAACGGCGCGTTTTTCGCCTTCAGCCTTGCGAATTCTCGGCGGCGGCGTCATCAGCTTGGTTTTCATGCTGAAGAAGAAGCGTGAGCCTTTACCAGGCTTACTGGTCAGGCCGATATCGCCGTTCATGGCTTCCACGAGCTTCCGGCAGATTGCGAGGCCAAGACCGGTGCCGCCATAGCGGCGTGTTGTTGTCTGGTCGGCTTGTGCGAAGGCCTCGAAAATCGCTGACTGTTTCTCTTTCTCGATGCCGACGCCGGTATCGGAAACCGAAAACTCAAGCACCCCTTCACCGCCAGCGGCCTGATCGTGTCCGGCTTTCAAGGAAACGGAGACCACGACATGGCCTTCTTCAGTGAATTTCAGCGCGTTATTGACCAGGTTTGACAGAACCTGGCTAATCCGCACCGGATCGCCTTCCACGACTTCCGGTGTATTCGCAGCAACATAGGCGGCGAGGTCAATGTTACTTGAGGCGGCGCGCTCCCAGAAAAGACTAACCACATCGTCAAGAATGTCAGCGGGGCGCACTGCGATCGTCTCAAGATCAAGCCGGCCAGCTTCGATCTTGGAAAAATCGAGAATGTCGTTGATGATGGCAAGAAGGCTTTGCCCGGACTTTGCGATAACTTCTGCGTAACGTTTATGTCGTGGAGCCAATCTCGCCTTACTGAGAAGATCCGCCATGGCAAGCATGCCGTTCATGGGCGTGCGGATTTCATGGCTCATTGTCGCAAGAAAGTCTGACTTGGCCATGTTTGCGGCTTCTGCAGATTCTTTCGCCTTGCGCATTTCCTGCGTCCTGACGTCAACAGTTTTCTCAAGCGTGCGCTGGTGCGTCAGCAGTTTGCTGTCGCGCTCCTGGATATGGTCCAGCATGGTGTTAAACGTGTCGACAAGTTGAGCGATTTCTTCATCTTCAACTTGCCTTGCTCGCATGGAAAAGTCTCCCGATTCGCGAACGCGACTCATGACTTTGGAGAGGCTTAAAATTGGCTGAGTGATTGTGCGCTGCATTTTCAACGCGATCAGAATGCCAATGCCGCCTGCGAAGGCGGCGGCGACGAAAGCATCATAAAGCAGTTGGCCAATACGTTCGGAAAGCGAATTGGTGTTCGCGTGTAGGGTCAGATAAGCGATGGTTTCCCCTCCACGAATGATCGGCACAGTTGCCGTGGCGGACCGTGACGTCAGCATTCCAAGCGCAGTGTTCTCTTCAAATATTTTCAGCCCATCATTGTGAATTGTCGTAGCGCTGCCGAGCTCCACAAAAGTAGCTTCGTCAGAAAGGTTGACGCGGACATACTCGATGCTCGGAATATAGGAAATGGCGCGCAAGGCATTCAGTGTCCCCATCTTGTCTTTTGCGTAGACGGTTTCGGAGATGGCGGTCGCAAAAATATTGGCCGATGCATATAGTTCTGCACGCTTTCCGGCGCCGAACTGGTTCATTTCACGCAAGACCGAGGAGGCGGTCGCGATCGCAACGGCGCCAAAGATGGCGACGATGACAAGCGTGGTTAATCGACTGCGCAGGGTCTGCTTGCGCTTCGGCATGCTGAAAAGCCTCTTGCCCGCGGGGTTGCGAGGCGTAAATCTTGACAGCAATTGCTTGAAATTTACTTTCCCGCCACTGAATGAAGACTGTTGGAAATTGCTTGTTAAGATAATTTTGCGTTAATCGGCCATCGGGCGCACGGCTTTGTGCGCCGGATGTGGGAGATCAGCCAGTCGTGGACGTTGAGCGTAAAATCATACTTGCCGACGACGACGCGATTATGCGTGAGCTTGCCAGCGCGAAATTGCTGGAAGCCGGCTATCAGGTCGTGACCGCCTGCAATGGCGCGGAAGCCCTTAGTCTTCTCAAGAAGCAAGGCGCCGATATGGTCATTTCTGATCTGGATATGCCGGTGATGAATGGTTTCGAATTAACGGAGGCGATCCGCAGCGACAGTGAGGTCGGGGAAACGCCGGTCATGGTCATCACGGCGAGTGACCGCGGTGACGCCGTCGATCGTGCATTTGCCGCTGGAGCAACATCTTTTCTGGCCAAGCCCATGAACTGGTCGCTGTTTCACCATGCTGTGAAGTTTGTGTTGCGTGCCAATGACGACCGCAAGGCGTTAAAGACGGCGCGCGATCAGGCGGAGGCTGGCGCGAAATTCAAGGACAGTCTGATGTCCGTGATGAGTCACGAACTAAGGACGCCGCTTAACGCGATTATTGGGTTCGGTCAGATCATCGCTGACCAGTTTTCAAAACAAAATGACAACCTCCATAGGGAATATGCCGATTACATCGTAGATGGCGGCCGCCGATTGCTGAACTCGGTATCAGATATGCTGCTGGCGTCGGACGCGCGTTCCGGCCCGATTGTGCTCAATGAAACCGATGTGAGCTTGGGTGTGCTGGTGGATGATGCGTTGGCTGGTGTGGAGAAAACCGTGCGTCTCGCGGAGGCGTCCGTCTCTTTGAAGCTGTGTTCGCGTGAGGTGGAGGTCTGTTGCGACCGGGCTCTTCTCTCTCGGGCGATCCGTAAGCTGGTGGATAATTCCGTTCAGTTCGGGCCTCGCGGTGTTGAGATCACTCTGGGAGCCGCGCTTACTCGCCAGGGCGGTCTCGCAATTATGGTCAAAGACAATGGTCCCGGCGTTAAAACCGAGCGAATGGAAGAATTGACGGCGCCTTTCGCGCAGCTTGACATGTCGCTGCGCCGTTCCCGGGAGGGGCTTGGTCTTGGGTTGCCGTTGGTCAAGGTTATCGCGGACGCCCATGGCGGCTCGTTCCGTCTTGATTCCCGGCCGGATGAGGGCGCCCGGGCTATCATCATGATGCCCAAGGCCCGTGTCATGACAATGTCGGCGACAAAGAGCGCCGGCTGCGATGATAGTCAGCAGGTCGCTTGACCCTTTTCACCAAATGAGTATGAACAGCTTTCTCCGTGGGGCGAACTACCGCCCTTTCGGCGAGGGCGCGTAGCTCAGCGGGAGAGCACTACGTTCACACCGTAGGGGTCACTGGTTCAATCCCAGTCGCGCCCACCACTTAAGTGGCTGATATTGTTGGTTTTATTTTCTATTTTCTTTGTGGTCGACAGAGAAAAAGGGTCGCTATACGTTAGCGCACTGTTAGCTCACCCCCAAAATCGGCCCTTGAAACCATTGATTTTCTCACGCCGTCAATTCGCCTGTTAGCGCAGATCTAGCGCACCCATGGAGCCCTACGTTACGTGCCGAAAGAGCCGATCCGCGAGACCCGATACATCATGGACGGCGCCGTTCAGGTTTACAGGCGGCAAGAGAACGGAATTTGGTATGCGCGTTTCTCCGTAAAGGGACGTCAGCTTAAAAAGTCTCTGCATACGGAAGACTTGTCCAAAGCCAAAAAAGAAGCGCGTAAGAAATACCTTGAGGCTATGGGAAGGGCGCATGCGGGAAGGCCCATTACCGATGTTCCGTTCAGCCAGGTGTCAGCCTCTTTCATTGAGTATTACGAAGAGCTGGTGGAGCGCGGTGAGAAGCTGCCAGAAGACCTAAAATACAATGTTGAAGGCAAGATTGTCCTGCCCCCTTATAACTGGGCCGCTTAATTCGTGATATTCTACGAATAGTGGAGGTTATGGGATGGCGAGGAAACGATTCTCGGATGAGGACATACTGAATCTGCTGCGACAGATAGAGTTGAGCTTGAATTCTGGCGGCGATGTATCAACGGCGTGCCGGTCTGCAGGGATCAGCGAGGCGACCTACTATAACTGGCGCAAACGCTATGGCGGCATGGGCAAGTCTCAGCTGGCGGAACTCAAAGGTCTTGAGAAAGAGAACGCCCAGCTCAAGAAGATCGTCGCCGAACTGGAGCTGGACAAGCTGATCCTCAAGGAAAGCCTCGACGTTTTAAAGCCCAAGGTCTGACGACCGCCAATCTTCGCCAGGCCGTGATCCGTGTCCGCCAAAAGCTAGGGCTTTCCGAGCGGCGGACCTGCAAAACGATTGGCATGGCCCGATCAACCCACAACTACAAAAGCGCGCGTCAGGACGATGAGCGCCTGCGGTTGGCCCTGATCCGGCTGGCCAAGCAATATGGCCGCTATGGCTATCGCAAGATCGCTGAACTGCTCCGCATTGAGGGCTGGACCGTCAATCACAAGAAAGTCGAGCGACTATGGCGAGAGGAAGGGCTGCAGCTGCCAGCCCGTCACAAGAAGCGCAGGCGGCTTTACCACAAGGATAGCTCCGTCATTCGACTGCGTCCCAAATACCCCAACCACATCTGGAGCATCGATTTTGTGCATGACAGGCTTAGCAACGGCCGACCCTACAAGCTGCTGACGGTCCTTGATGAATATACGCGTGAGGCGCTCTGTGTCGCGGCGAAGCCAAGAATGGGAAACGCCGAGGTCCTGGAGGCGCTTTATCCCGTGTTGCTCAAACGTGGCCGACCGGAGTTCATCCGTTCAGACAATGGACCCGAGTTCGTCGCAGACGGCTTCCAGACATGGCTCAGGAAGGTTGGCGTCAAACCGATCCGGATCTATCCCGGCAGTCCCTGGGAAAACGGATATAACGAACGCTTCAACGGAACGCTGCGGCGCGAGGTTCTCAACGCCGAGTGGTTCGCCACCATCGATCAGGCAAAGACGGTCATCGGAAGATGGCTCAGGCAGTACAACACCGTGCGCCCGCATCAGGCCCTTGGCATGAGGCCGCCAGTCCCTGAGACTCTATCAGAAGTTGGCACATAGTTTTGGGGCTGGACACTCATCACTCCCTAGGCCGAAGTTAGACGGAAAGCTCAATCGCCTTTTTGAGTATGTGAACGTTCCTGAGGGCGAACAACAATTGGCTGTGATGAGCTTCATGATTGCCGCAGCATTTCCCAAAGCTGAAGGCTACCCTCTTTTGTTCCTTACTGGAGAACAAGGAGCAGGAAAGAGTTTCGCAACTGAGCTTATCGCCTCCATTATCGACCCGAGGACAAGCACGAAGAAAGCAATGCCTAAAACTGAAGGCGACATTGCTGTCATAGCTTCACGCTCCCATTTGATGGCTTTCGATAACCTGTCATATCTGAAAGGAGATGTTGCTGATATTCTCTGTCGAATTTCGACTGGAGGATCATTCGAAAAGCGTACGCTTTATTCAAACACCGGCGTTACCGAGATCAACATCAAAAAGCCGGTAATATTGAATAGCATCGTCGATCTAATGTCGCGACCTGACGTTGTTGAAAGGACGTTCATAATTGAACTGGAAGCAATAGCTGCAACTGAAAGGTTGCCGGCATCTGAACTGCGGGCGCAGTTTGACGACAGCCGGGCTGAGATTTTTGGAGGACTGTGCATTGCGCTGCAGACGGCCCTTCAACGATACAAAGGCATTAAGGTAACGCAAAATCTTCGAATGGCAGACGCCGCAATTCTGGCTGCAGCGGCAGCTCCAGCTTTCGATAGTGATGAAGACAAGACTATGAAGGCGCTGTTAGAGATACAAACTAGGCAGAAACACGCTCTAACTTCCGTAAATCCTATATGCCAGGCAATTCGCGAGCTGGTTGCAGGGCAGACCGTAACTTTTACTATGACACCAAAGGCGTTGTATGAGAAGCTGACTGATAGCTTTGATGGCAAGGCAAAACCGAAAGATTGGCCACAAACTGCTAGCGCATTTGGCAAAGCGTTGCAGCGTCAAGTCGACAATTTGAGATCGATCAACATTTCGGTGGAGCAGAAGCGGTCAGGCCATGAACGGATGATTACTATCACTCGGAAGAGCCCCCCGGAAGAATTTAAGGCTGTTGCCCGGGTATCGGCAGCCGCTTAGTGACGGCAGTGACACGAGTGACGGCAGAATAAAAAAGGGCCAAGGTTTTCGCTTTGGCCTATTTTGTTGAAAAGCTTATCAAGCTACTCACACCAAACTTCGCAGAGTTTTTTTGTTCGCACATTCAACAACTCTGCTGAAGTACATGCACCAACTGGGCTTCCGGAAATAAATACGATCTCGTCTCCTGCTTCCATGTCAAAACAAAAGGTCTGCGCTGAAAAAACTTCATCGTTTATTACAAAAATCTCATCATCATTTGCGGCTTGAATATAATAGCGAGATTGTGTCAACGGTCTCGAATTCGGAAGTGGTTCGGTAATTCGCCAATTCGTGAGAATAACATCGGTGATTGTAAGACAACCCAAGCCATCTGTGTCGCCTTCTGGATAAACTAGATTCGTACGCGCAACATATTCTGTTCCATTTCCAATCATAGCAGCTTCTTTTGGGCTAATCCAAAAGCTAACGAAATTTGGCCCCCCGCAATCATCCGGTGAAAAGTGTAGTCTCAATCCAGCAATTGAATACCCGACTGGCAACAAGTCAAACCTTGAATTCTTAAACCGGATGTGTATCACACCTCCATCACCGTAGTGCCACCAGATATTGGAACTTTCTAGTTCGGAAATTAGCGCTAATTTTCTTTCGGACGAGATCGGGGTCACCTTAAAACCAATATCGTCAAATTTAGAGTGTATGGCTTGAACATCATCAACGTGTATTGCTTCAAAATCTAACATTGTGGCGCCGCCGCTATCCACTCTCTCCAATACATCTAAAGCTTCTTGGGTATGGTCGAATGCTCCTGCTTTGGAAGGGCTCAGTGCCGTAAGCAGAATTAATGAGGCGATGTGGGTAAGCTTCATTTTTTTGCCAACATATTTCAGTTTCATGAATCCGGTCTACACACAAACATAGAAAATCATACTTTTAAGCGATAGAATGATGAACGTGAGTGTACCTCGCCAACATCCTGAAGTCACGATGTCCTGAAATGGCTGCGACGTGGGCTATTCCTAATCCTTGTTCGAACAGTCTCGACACGGCTTCATGTCTAAGGTCATGAAAATGTAAGTCGTCAATCTTCGTTCTCTTCTTCACTCGTTCCCAAGCCAGTCGAAATGCATTCGGAGTTAGTGGAAATATCCTGTCATTGCCGTCACTCCCGTCATTCCTAACTGATAGTATGGCGTCCAAGGCCATTGATGATAGTGGAATTGTTCTGGGTACCCCTGTTTTCGTCTTTGGTATCCAAAGGTGATTGGTATTCAAGTCTATATCATTCATTCGTATGTTTAGGATTTCGCCACGTCTCATTGCTGTCTCAACCGCAATAATGATTATTGGTTTGACCAGTTTGTTTCGTGATTGTTCCGCGCTACATAGTAGCCTTTCATATTCGCCAGTTCGTAATCGCCGATTCCTTGGTGGATTGTTCTTTGGTTTACGAATAAGTTTTACCGGATTCTCTTTTATTGGCAGGCCCCATTCTTTGACCGCTATTTCATATGCATGTTGAATGATGCAAAGGTGCCTATTCACTGTTGATCCTGACACACAAGTGAGGCGTTCATCCCTGTATTTTGCAAAGTCAGAGGCTTTCACTGTTGCCAGTGATTTTGAAGCCAAGGGATGTTCTTGAAGGTTTGAGATGAAAATCGTTTCCGTCTCAGCCGCTCCCTTATCAATTGAGATTTCATCCTTATATCGGTTCAACAATTCGCCTAAGGTAATGCGTTGCAACGTTCTTGGATCGCTCTGCAACAGGCCGCGATCAGCTTCAATGTCCATTTCCCTTGCCCAAGCTAAAGCCTCCGCTTTTCGAACGAAGCTTCTTGAAATGAATGGAGCGTCTTTCCGCCTTATTTGAACCTGCCAGCGGTCATTTCGCTTTCTAATGGTTGCCATGACTTCCTCTTCATCGGTGTGACACAGGTGTGACCGAATGAATTTGTTGAGGATTGATCAGACGCGGCTGTGTTCTAACATTCTGAAAAAATTAGAACTTAATGGTGGAGCTGAGGGGAATCGAACCCCTGACCTCGTCATTGCGAACGACGCGCTCTCCCAACTGAGCTACAGCCCCATTCCAGGAAGTTATGCATCCGGCCTTTAGGCGGATTTCGGGGCTGTAAAAGCCCCGTTTGGGAAGCAGTGTTATTACGGCTTGGCGTTCTGGCCTGTCAATTACCGGACACTCGGCGCACTGGCGCAGGGGAAGGGCCGGGGCTAAGCTTTGGCAAGCTTACCGAAAGGACAGGACACTCATGCTGACCCTTTTACTCGCCGCGCTTTTGTCATCATCTAAATCCGAGATCCCGCCCGACGCCTGGGATTGTGAAAATACGGTGGAGGTGTGGTGCGCCGTGGACGGCTGCGCCGCGCAGCCGGAGGGTGAGATGACGCCCATGTCGATCACCGCGAGCCGCGACGGCGCTTTTTCGGTTTGCGCCTATACCGGCTGCTGGGAAGGAAAAACGACCCTGATTGATCAGTCCGGAAGGCTCCTCTGGGCTGGCGACGGCGCGCCATTTTCCACCAAGCCCGAAGGCGGCTTTGAGGCGGACATCACGCTTCTCATCATCGAGAAAGAAGGGGTGGGCTTCGTTCGCGCCGGGGGACTTGCAAGCCCGCTCCTGTGCGCCCGGCGGCCGGTGGATCAGGGCCTGACGGAGTAAGCTGCTCCGGAGAACGCGGCGCTCGGGGCGGCCAAACTTGCAAGGCTCACCAACTGCCCTTAAGTCCCCTCCTTAAGTCCACAACGGACCCGCTGATGAGGAGCCTGCAAAGCCCATGATTCCACTGCCGGTGTTTTCGCTGATCGACGCTATTCTTTCGATCTACTCGCTCATCGTGTTCGTATCGGTGATCATGTCCTGGCTGATCAGCTTCAATGTTGTGAATCGCCACAACCAGTTTGTGGATATGATCTGGCGCTTCGTCACCTCGCTGACGGAGCCGGCGCTGAAGCCTATCCGCAAAGTGATCCCCTATATTGGCGGCATCGATATTTCGCCGCTGGTCTTGCTTCTGGGCATCTACTTCCTGCGGGAAATGAACTGGTGGCTCGCGGCGCGGATTGCGCTGAAGTAACGCGTCCCCGGTGAGCGGGTCTGAATTCTACGAAATGACGAAAGAGGGGGCCCGGCTGTTTGTGCGCGCGAACCCCGGCGCGAAAGCGGAAGCCATCGCAGGCGTCTGGCTTGGGGCCGAAGGGGAGGCACGCCTCGCCGTCAAAGTGTCGGCGCCGCCTGACAAGGGCAAAGCGAATGCAGCGATAATCAAACTGCTCGCCAAGGCGCTGGGCCTGCCGAAATCAGCGTTCTTGATTGCCTCCGGTGAAACATCGAGGCTGAAGACGATTGATATAAAAGCCGAAAAAAAAGCGCTGACCGCTGCGCTGCAAAATCTCGCTCCAGAATAATTTTGGAGAGTGTGGGAGTAGAGAGGAAACATGACGACGATCATCGATGGAAAAGCGATCGCCGCAAGCGTGCGCGAAAAGGTGGCGGGCGCGGTGGCGGACGTCAAAGACAAGCATGGGGTGCAGCCGGCGCTCGCGGTCGTGCTAGTGGGGGAAGACCCCGCGAGCCAAGTCTATGTGCGCAACAAGCATGTTGCGACCGAAAAATCGGGCATGCGCTCCATCGAGCACAAGCTGCCGGAAGATACGAGCGAGGAAGATGTTGTTGCGCTCGTCAGAAAGCTGAATGATGACGATGCGGTGGACGGCATTTTGGTGCAATTGCCGTTGCCGAAGCATATTTCCTCTGACCGCGTTATCAACGAAATTCATCCAGACAAGGATGTTGACGGCCTGACGGAGGTGAACGCCGGGCGGCTGATCCTCGGTAAGGAAGGGCTTGTTCCCTGTACACCGCAGGGATCGGTCATTCTCGCCAAAACGGTGACGGAAAATCTTTCCGGCCTGAACGCCGTGGTCGTCGGCCGCTCCATTCTGGTGGGCAAACCACTGGCGATGCTTTTGCTTGCGGAAAACTGCACCGTCACCATGGCCCATTCACGTACGAAAGATCTCGCCGCCGTCTGCCGCGAAGCGGATATTCTCTGCGCCGCTGTCGGCATCCCGCGCCTGATCAAGGGTGATTGGGTGAAAAAAGGCGCCATTGTCATCGATGTCGGCATCAACCGCATCGAGGAAGGTGGCAAGATGCGGCTCGTCGGCGACGTCGACTATGACGCGGCGGCGGAAGTCGCAGGCGCAATCACGCCGGTGCCTGGCGGCGTTGGCCCCATGACCATCGCCTGTCTGTTGCGCAATACGGTGCTCGCCGCCGCGCGCCGCCGTGGGCTTGGCGTGGTTGAGGTTTAGCCTCTTATGGGCACGGGTTCTGGATGCGCCCGTGCAAATCGTTGACGGCGGCGTCCATTTCGTCAGTCCACTTCAGATCGAGCGATGCAAAGATCACCTCAAGCTGATCCATATTGCGCGCGCCGAAAATGTTTGAAGTGACGAAAGGACGGGTCGTGACAAACTGCATGGCGAAGACAGTGGGATCGGCGCCGAACTGTTCCGCAATGGCGAGATAGCCGCGGATCGCTTCATCGGCCATGGGCGTTTCGTAACGCTGCAACCGGTTGAAAAGCGCCTTGCGCGAGCCTGGCGGATTGCCGCCGTCGAGATATTTGCCGGTCAGCGCGCCTTGGCCGATCGGCGAATAGGCGAGAAGGCCGACTTGTTCTTCAAGGGCGATCTCCGCAAGGCCCAATTCGAACGACCGGTTCAACAGATTATAGGCATTCTGGATTGAGACGACGCGCGGTAGGTTTTGTTGATCAGACGCTTTCAGAAATTGCATCACGCCGTAGGGCGTTTCATTGGAGATCCCCACATGGCGCACTTTTCCCTCGTTTACGAGATCGCCAAGTGTTGAAAGCGTTTCGTCGATGGGAACGCCTTTGTCGTCATAATGCACATATCCGGTGCGTCC
>JAUHYK010000141.1 GCA_030426465.1 Alphaproteobacteria bacterium | reverse complement strand
TGCGAATGCCGCAGCGCTGATACGCTTTCTCAAATCAATCTCCATTTCCAGTTGCGTCGACAAAATGGCGACGCCGGCGCAAGTGAATAATGGAAGGCAGATTGTTGGGATTTTTCGAGTATTATACAAAACCCCAATTTACTCGCCTGCGATCACTGCCCGATAGGGCATAGTTTGTTTCGGGGAGCGTCAAGCCGCTTTCTCCCTGGAGCCGTTTCCGGGGGCGTCGGATATCTCGGCGCTTCAACTCGACCTTGCGCATATTGCCGAAGACCGTGACTGGCATGTCTCTTCGCGTATCGCCGTGCTGAAACGCGCCATTGCGCCTCAGAAGCGAGCGTGACAGGTTTGCGGTCGAAGCAAGCTCGAGAAGCCTCTCCGCATATGAAACCGCTCATTTTCGCCATTGGCGACAAGAAACCAAAAATCCACGAAACCGCCTTCATCGCGCCGGGCGCCGTTGTCTGTGGCGATGTTGAAGTGCATGAGAATGCCTCTGTCTGGTATGGATGCGTCTTGCGCGGCGACACCAACAAGATCGTTGTGGGCAAAGGCTCCAACGTGCAGGACGGCACGATCATTCATGTGGACGACCCGGACTGGGGCGGCCTGCCGACTCTGATCGGCGAGAATGCGCTGATCGGCCATAAATGCATGCTGCACGGCGCAACGATCGAGGATGGCGGCTTCGTCGGCATGGGCGCGACCATGCTTGATGGGTCGGTTGTTCAGTCCGGCGGGTTTCTTGCGGCCGGCGCTTTCCTAGGCCCCAGGAAAATCGTGCCAACCGGCGAGATGTGGGCCGGGATGCCGGCGAAAAAATTCCGCGACTTGCGAGAAGGCGAAGACAAGTTCGCCCTTGTGGGGTCAGGCCATTATGTCGAGGAAGCAAAAGCCCACGCCGAGGCGCTGAAGAAGCTTTAAAGCGCCAGCATGTCGCGAATTTTCGCAACAATCTCCGGCGTCGCATCCAGCGGCCGGCGCGCATAATAAGCCGCATCATCCTCAAACAACTGCGCATGCCCTTCCGCAATGACCTGCGCAACGAACCAGTCGATTTTCGGGGAAATGCCTTCTGGCCGCCAGATATAAACCGGCGCGGCGGAAGCCAGCGCTTCGCTGGTCATATTGTGAGAATCACCGGGAACAATCAGCGCGCCTGCCCGCGCCAGAATATCCCGGTACGGATTATCGCCTATACGATCCCAGATATAGACACGGCTGTGGACGAGGCGCCTTTTCAGCGCCTCAATAAACTCTTGCGGCGTCCGGCGCGAAGGCGTCACCGCAATCGCTCCATAAGCCTCGCCCGCCCGCGAAAGGCGCGCCGCGAGGTCGCGGGCCGCAGCGCTGGAATAATCAGCGCCGCCCGAAGGCCCGCCCAAAATGACGCCCAGAAATGAAGACGGCAACGCGGCGATAGCCGCGCAAGGAGCGCCGGGCTCATCCAGCGCCGCCCCCAGGCTATGCGGTGTCGTCAATGTTGTAATGACATTATCGCCTTCAAGCTGGTCATGCGCGGGCGCCCAGAGAACATCGGGTATATCGCGGCCAAAACGCGGGTCCTTGAGCATGACAATGCGCACAGCGCCGCCGCTTGCTTTTTTGAGGGCGCGCCCATGGGGAACCGCCCGTCGTCCTGAAATGATTACGATATCGGGCAAAGGCCCTTCAAGCGGGCCGCCTTCCCGCTCCGGCGCCTCGCGCGGATCGACCGGCCCCCATGGCGCAACCCATTCCCAAGGCGGGCGCGGCGCAGTCTTTCTTTCTTCATAGGGAAGCCCAAGCGCCGCCGCCACCGCCACGCACTGCACAGCGTCGCCAGCCTTGCCGTCGGTCAACACCCACAGGCGGGGCGCTACCCGCGATGTCCCATTGTTCTCTTGCAAAACGTAACCTGCAAATTGGCGGGTAAAGCTCCAGACGCAGCCCGATCAAGGCACCGTATTTCCGATAGGCCGACTCGACTTCGTCCGCATTAGGAAACCAGCATCGACATAGTGGTCATCGCTGACGAAACAGGCCGCCGCCACACAGTTCCCCGATCTTCGTTAAAGGCCAATATTTCACACACGGACACCAGCCAGACTCAGATATTTCTCGACCCCCCTGACAACGCGCCCGCACCACAGACACCCGCTAATGCGCCATCCTTTTTAGTCTAAAATGTTTTCTATTTAGCATTTTTTGCCATTTTTTGTTTTTGGGGAAACATTTTGCGATTTGGAGCCCTTTTTGGATGCTGCGCCGCAATATTTTCTTGCACAGCCTCCGAATCTTAACGCAGACTATGGCGACACGGCGGCGTGAAGGTTTTGCGCCGGCCGAAGTCTGTCGCGGAAAAAACAAAACAGGGGCTTAATGACCATGAGCGCAGAAGCCGTCCTTAGACGCATCAAGGACGAAAAAATCAAATTCGTCGACCTTCGTTTCACCGATCCCAAAGGCAAATGGCAGCATGTGACCTTCGACGAATCGCTCGTCGATGCGGACCTTATGTCCGAAGGCACCATGTTCGATGGCTCGTCCATCGCCGGCTGGAAGGCGATCAATGAGTCCGACATGATCCTGATGCCCGATCCGGCGACAGCCATGATGGACCCGTTCTTCGCGCAGCCGACCTTGTCGATCACATGCGATGTTCTCGAACCATCGACCGGCCAGCCTTATAACCGCGATCCGCGCACGACTGCGAAGGCGGCTGAAGCTTATCTGAAATCTTCAGGCGTCGGCGATACGGCGTTCTTCGGTCCGGAAGCGGAATTCTTCGTTTTTGACGATGTCCGCTGGTCCACCGAACAAAACAATATGGGCTACGCTGTCGACAGCGTCGAAGGACCCTACAACACCTCAACCGATTTCGAAGGCGGCAATCTCGGCCACCGCCCGGGACCTAAAGGCGGCTACTTCCCGGTGCCGCCAGTCGATAGCTGTCAGGACATGCGTTCTGAAATGCTCGCGCTGATGGGCGAAATGGGGCTGGAGCCAGAAAAGCACCACCATGAAGTCGCGCCGTCGCAGCATGAGCTCGGCATGAAATTCTCGACACTGACGGTCATGGCCGACCGGCTGCAGATCTACAAATATATCGTGCATCAGGTTGCAGCAGGGTACGGCAAGACCGCGACCTTCATGCCAAAGCCGATTTTTGGCGATAACGGCTCGGGCATGCACGTTCACCAGTCGATCTGGAAAGGCGGCCAGCCGACTTTCGCAGGCAACAAATATGCCGACCTGTCCGATACCTGCCTTTATTATATCGGCGGCATCATCAAGCACGCACGGGCGCTCAACGCCTTCACCAACCCGCTCACCAACTCTTACAAGCGTCTGGTGCCGGGCTATGAAGCGCCGGTCCTGCTCGCTTATTCAGCGCGCAACCGTTCAGCTTCCATCCGTATTCCCTGGGTTTCTTCGCCGAAAGGCAAGCGTCTTGAAACGCGCTTCCCGGATCCGGGCGCGAACCCCTATCTCGCCTTCTCGGCGCTCTTGATGGCCGGCCTTGACGGCATCGAGAACAAGATCCATCCGGGCGATGCGATGGACAAAGACCTTTACGATCTGCCGCCGGAAGAACTCAAAGACATTCCGACGGTCTGCGGGTCTCTTCGTGAAGCGCTTGCCTCGCTCGACGGAGACCGCGCCTTCCTCAAAAAAGGCAACGTCTTCAACGACGATCAAATCGACGCCTATATCGACCTCAAAATGGAAGACGTCCTTCGCTTCGAAACGACGCCGCACCCGGTCGAATTCTCCATGTACTATTCCATCTGACCTTCATCAGTAAGACGCATATCTGCGGGGCCCCCGACGGGGCCCCGTTTTTTATGCACATGGTTTTGCAG
>JAUHYK010000077.1 GCA_030426465.1 Alphaproteobacteria bacterium | reverse complement strand
CGTCGCGAGGCGTGCGGAGGCGTTTCTCGGGGCGGGTCCCCTCGACTGGGACGCGCCGCAGTCGCCGTTGCTTGGGTCTCGCATCGAAGCGTTCAAGCCGCTGATCGAGCGGATCGATCCGAAAGTCATCGATGCCCTGCTGACGCCGGGGCCGGCGACCGCGCAGGCGGCGGCCGGCGATCGCGTCAGCGACAGCGCTGCCGTCGCCGACGGCAAGGCCGGCAGTCGACGCCCGCCAGGGGGCGACGGCAATGGCGCGGACGCGCCGCCTGCCGAGATCGATCTCGATACGTTTCTCACCTATGCGAGCGACGAAGATACGATCATTCTCGATACACGGTCGGCGGACGCCTTTGCACGCGGTCATCTCGAAGGCGCCGTGAATCTTCCCTTTTCGGATTTCACGCAGGAAAAGCTCGACAAAGCACTGGGCGACAAGTCACGCCGCATCCTGATTTACTGCAACAATAATTTCGAGAACGACGCCGAACCCGTACCCCTGAAACGTACGGAGCTGGCGCTCAACATCCCGACCTTCATCAATCTCTATGGCTATGGATACGAGAATATCTACGAGCTTCAGGACGTTTTGTCCGTTGCCGATCAGCGCATCCGTTTCGTCAGCAGCATCTGAGCCCATTTAGCAGCCCGCGCCGCGATGACAGGGCTATCCTTCGCCGGAAAATTAACTTAGGCTTATACCTAACTATTGGGTTACGGTCTGAGGAGCGCGAATGGCGCAAGTTTCCTTTACGGACAACCTTCAAAAACATCTGCCCTGCCCTCCGAAGGCGGCGCCAGGCGACACCGTGCGCGCCGTCATGGAGGCCGTCTTCGTTGAGAACCCGCCCCTGCGCGGTTACGTTCTCGACGATCAGGACCGCCTTCGGAAACACGTCAACATTTTCATCAACGATGTCGCGATTTCAGATCGCGTCACGCTTGGCGATCCGGTCGCCGAGACTGATCGCGTCTTCGTATTCCAGGCTTTGTCCGGCGGCTAATTTTCGGGGAGAAAAACATGGCTGAAGTTTTTTATGTGGCAAGCCGCAAGGGGCTATTCACCTACCGACGGAATGGCGCGGACTGGAAAACAGGCGCACCGAACTTTCTCGGCGAGCCTGTCAGCGCGGTCTTAAAAGACAAGCGCGACGGCGCCGTTTACGCGGCGCTCAATCTCGGACATTTCGGTTGCAAGCTGCACCGCTCCGACGATGACGGCGCCAGTTGGAAAGAACTGACGCCGCCCGCCTTTGCAAAAGCGGAAGACGGCGATGAAGACGCACCCTCCGTAAACCTCATCTGGTCGCTGGAAACCGGCGGCGATGATGAACCCGGCGTGATCTGGGCCGGCGTCAATCCCGGCGCGCTTTTCAAAAGCGAAGACCACGGCGAAAGCTGGACGCTGATCGAAAGTTTGTGGAACCGAGAAGAGCGCAAAGGGTGGTTCGGCGGCGGCTACGATCAGCCCGGCATACATTCCGTCCTTGTCGATCAGCGCGATTCAAAAAAACTGACGCTCGGGATTTCCTGCGGCGGGGTCTGGAAATCCGACGATGGCGGGACAAGCTGGCGGCTTACGGGCGACGGCCTGCGCTCCGATTACATGCCGCCGGATCAATCGCAGGATCTGAACACGCAAGACCCCCACCGCCTTGCAGCATGCGCGAGCGACCCGGACACCATCTGGTGCCAGCATCACAACGGGATCTTTCTTTCGCGTGATGGCGGCGAAACATTCGTCGAGTTCAAGGACGTCAAACCCGCCGTGTTCGGTTTCGCTGTGGCGGTTCACCCAAAAGATCCCGATACCGCATGGCTTGCGCCCGGGATCAAGGATGAATACCGCGTGCCGGTCGACGCCAAGCTCGTCGTCAACAAAACGACGGATGGCGGCAAGACCTTCACGCCGCAATCAAAAGGCCTGCCGGAACCAAGCTATGACCTTGTCTACCGCCACGCTCTGGATGTGGACGAGACTGGCGACCGCCTCGTCATGGGGTCGACCACCGGCAATCTGTGGACAAGCGACGATGGCGGAACAAGTTGGCGGCAGTTGAGCACGCACCTACCGCCGATCGCACAGGTTGCATTCGGTTAAAGATCGGCCAGACGCGCCAGCGCCGCGTCGAGTTTTTCAAGCTGTTCAACGAAATTGGCGCGGCGGGTGTGTTGTGCTTCCACAACTTCCTTTGGCGCCTTGTCGACGAAATTCTTGTTGGCGAGTTTCTTGTCGATCCCGGCGACTTCCTTTTCGGTCTTGTCTTTTTCTTTGACAAGCCGCGCCTTCTCCGCCGCAATGTCGATAAAGTCGGCGACGGGGAGCGCCGCCACGGCGCCGGCATGCACCACCTGCACCGCGCCCTTTGGCGCCGCATCGGCGGTTGAAATCTCCGACAGACGCGCAAGGCGTTTCAATACATCGTCATGACGCTTGAGCTTTTCAGCGTCTTCTTTCGTTCCGCCAACAAGGATCAGCGGAATTTTCGCGGCGACCGGCACGTTCATTTCCTGACGCACCGAGCGCACGCCGGAGATGAGGTCGATCACCCAGTTCATTTCCGTCGCCGCGTCTTCGTTTTTCAGCGCTACATCAAAAGACGGCCACTGGCTTACCATCAGCGCCTCGCGCTCCGCGAAACTGCCCCAGATTTCCTCCGTCACAAACGGCATGAAGGGATGCAGCAATTGCAGAATCCGGTCGAGGGCCCAGGCGGCGGCGGCGCGCGTCTCTTTCTTGGCGGCTTCGTCATCGCCCATGAAGACGGGTTTGGCGAGTTCAAGATACCAGTCACAAAAGACATTCCAGATGAATTTATAGTTGGCGCTTGCCGCGTCGTTGAAACGATAAGCCTCAATCTCGCGAGTGACCTCCGCCGCGCACTGGTTCGCTTCATGCACGATCCATTTGTTCAGCGTCAGCGTTGCTTTCTTGGGATCGAAAGTCGGGTCCGGCTTGCACTCATTCATCTCTGCAAAGCGCGCGGCATTCCACAGCTTTGTCGAAAAGTTGCGATAGCCTTCAACACGCGGTTCCGAAATGCGGACATTGCGTCCCTGCGCCGCCTGCGCGGCCAGCGTAAAGCGCAAGGCGTCGGCGCCAAACTGGTCGATCAGCTCGAGCGGGTCGACGCCATTGCCTTTTGACTTCGACATTTTCTGGCCGTTCTCGTCAACGACGAGACCGTGAATATAAACCTCCGGGAACGGCGCTTTCTTCTGGGTGTAGAGCCCCAGCATCATCATCCGCGCCACCCAGAAGAAGATGATGTCGAACGCCGTGACGAGGACGGACGTCGGATAGTGCTTTTTCAGCTCCGGCGTTTCATCCGGCCAGCCAAGCGTTGAGAATGGCCACAGACCCGACGAGAACCAGGTGTCGAGGACGTCGGGGTCGCGCCATAAAAAGACGTGATTTTTTCCATCATCTTCGCCATCTAACACGGCGTTATCTAACGCAGCTTGAGCGGAACCAACTTCTTTGTCGGCAATAACGAAGCCCGCACCAAATTTTGCATAGCGATCTTTTGCCTGCCGTTTCGCATCTTTAAAACTCTCTGCGCAAAAGGTTTCTAACCGTCGATTAGTAAGAAAGCGATTTGGTTTTCCATCGTCATACTGTCCATCCTCATCAACACCGAGCCCATACCACGCGGGAATGCGATGACCCCACCAGAGCTGGCGCGAGACGCACCAGGGCTCGATATTGTTCATCCACTGATAATAGGTCTTGGTCCAGTTCTCCGGCACGAACTTCGTCTTGCCCGTCTCCACCGCCTCAATGGCGGGTTTGGCGAGCGTCTTCGCATCCACATACCACTGGTCGGTGATCATGGGTTCGATGACGACGCCGGAACGGTCGCCGAAAGGCTGCATGATCTTTTTGTCTTCGACCTCAATCATCAGGCCTTCGGCGTCGATATCGGCGATGACGCGCTTGCGCGCCTCGAAACGGTCGAGCCCGCGATATTCGTCAGGCACGAGATTGATGCCGTCGACATAGGAGGTGTCGGGCGTTCCGCCCTTCTCCACCAGCGCTTTCGCCTTCGCTGCTTCTTCCGCATAGGGCGCGCCGTCGTCACGCATGGCGCCCTTCATATCCATCAGGCGATACATCGGAATGTCGCCGCGTTTGGCGACCTGATAGTCGTTGAAGTCATGGGCGCCGGTGATCTTCACCGCACCGGAACCGAAATCGGGATCGGGATAATCGTCGGTGATGATCGGAATGAGGCGGCGATGTTCTTTCGGCCCCACGGGAATTTCACAAAGCTTGCCGACGATGGGCGCGTAGCGCTCGTCCGACGGATGCACCGCCACCGCGCCGTCGCCGAGCATGGTTTCGGGGCGCGTCGTCGCAATGGAAATGTAATCGCGCGTTTCGCGCAGCGTGACGTTCCCGTCCTCGTCCTTTTCCACATATTCGTAAGTTGCGCCGCCTGCGAGCGGATATTTGAAATGCCACATATGGCCGTCGACTTCGCGGTTCTCCACTTCGAGATCGGAAATCGCGGTTTCGAATTTCGGGTCCCAGTTGACGAGGCGCTTGTCGCGATAGATCAGCCCTTCATTGTAAAGGTCGACAAAAACTTTCATCACCGCCTTGACCATCTGGTCGTCAGCGGAACCATCCTCGCCCATTGTGAACCGTTCGCGCGACCAGTCGCAGGAGGCGCCGAGACGCTTTAGCTGGTTGATGATCGTGCCGCCGCTCTCATGGCGCCATTTCCAGACTTTCTCGACAAACGCTTCGCGGCCGATCTCTGTGCGCCGGGGCTCCTGATGCTCCATCATCTGGCGCTCAACCACCATCTGCGTCGCGATGCCCGCATGGTCGGTGCCGGGCTGCCACAGGACTGACTTGCCGCGCATCCGCTCGAACCGGCAGAGAATATCCTGCAGCGTGTTGTTGAGGGCGTGCCCCATATGCAGGGAGCCGGTGACATTGGGCGGCGGAATGACGATGGTGTAGGGCTCGCCCTCGCCCGCTGGCTTGAAGGCGCCAGCGCTCTCCCACGCCTCGTAAAGGCGGGCTTCGGCGGCTTTGAAATCAAAATTCTTGTCTAACTGCTTTTCGGACATTGGGGGGTCATTCTGCGGCTGCGAAGGCCCGGTTTATCCGCCGCCGGGCCAATGCTCAACCGCTTTAGTTGGCGCTTTGACCGTCAATCAGTTGCCCAGAGGCTCCAACCCCGTATGGGCGGCGATAAACGCCCACATATCGGCATATTCCTCGATGATCTTGTCTGTGGGTTTGCCGGCCCCATGGCCGGCGCGGGTCTCGATCCGGATGAGATGGGGCTTCTCGCCGATCTCCGCCGCCTGCAGCGCCGCAGCGTATTTGAAGCTATGCCCCGGCACGACGCGGTCGTCGGTGTCCGCCGTCGTCACCATGATCGCCGGATAGTCCTCGCCATCGCGCACATTATGGTAGGGCGAATAGGCGTAGAGATTTCTGAAATCGGCTTCCTTGGCCGGGTCGCCATAGTCGTCGACCCAGAACCGCCCCGCCGTAAACTGGTTGAAGCGCAGCATGTCCATGACGCCGACGGCGGGTAGGCCCGCAGCGAACAGATCAGGCCGCTGGTTGATGACGGCGCCGACGAGAAGCCCGCCATTGGACCCGCCCTGTATCGCGAGCTTATCCTTCGTGGTGATCCCCTCGCCGATCAGATATTCGCCCGCCGCGATGAAATCATCGAAGACATTCTGTTTGTTCAAAAGCCGGCCGGCGTCATGCCAGGCTTTGCCATACTCACCGCCGCCGCGAATATTGGCGAGCGCGAAGACACCGCCCATCTCCATCCACTGAAGCCGGGTCACGGAAAACGCTGGCGTCACGGAAACGTTGAACCCGCCATAAGCGTAAAGCAGTGTCGGGGCGCCTTGCGATAAATCGAGCCCTTTTTTGTGGGCGATGAACATCGGGATTTTTGTTCCGTCTTTGGACGGATAAAAAACCTGACTCACATCAAACTCTTTCGGATCGAACGGCGCTTTCGCTTCGCGAAAGATGGATTGCTCGCCCCTTGCAATGTCGTAGCGATAGGTCGCCGGCGGCTGGTTGAAGCTTTCGAAGCTGAAAAAAGTTTCCGTGTCGTCAGGCTCCCCACCGAAACCGCCAGCCGATCCGACGCCCGGCAACGCCACCGCGCCGAGCGGCGATCCATCGAGTGCAAACATCCGCACCGCCGATTTCACATCTTCCATATAATGCGCGAACACGCGGCCCCCGACGACATTGACGCCGGACAGAACATGCGCGCTTTCAGGGAGAATCTCATCCCAGGCGGCGCCGGGATCAGTCACCTGGGTCGCGACCAACTTTCCTTTGGGGGCATTTTCATCGGTGAAGAAGTAATGGCGGCCCGCCGCCGTCGCGATATAGCTGTAATCGTGCTTGAAACCGGAAACGATTTCCAAAGGTTCCACTGCGAAATGCGCAAGGTCGATCAGCACCACTTCATAGCGTGAATCCGTGCCTTTCCAGACCGTGACCACCAGCGTTTTTCCATCGCTGGAAACCGTGGCGCTAAACCCCTCTTCGGGGCGCTCCGGGCGCGAATAAATGAGCCTGTCATGCTCCGGCGCCTCGCCGATTTTATGGAAATACACCGCCTGATTCAGATTAAGGCTCTGGAACGCGCCGCCTTCTTCCGGTTCGGGATAACGCGAATAATAAAACCCGGAACCGTCCTTCGCCCAGGAGACGCCGGAAAATTTCACCCAGTCTATTTTGTCGCCCAGAACATCGCCGTTCGATGCGTCAACAATGCGGAGGATCATCCAGTCGGAGCCGCCCTCCTGAACCTGATAGGCGACCAGCGATCCATCCGGCGACGGATGATAGGTCGAAAGCGCGGTGGCGCCGTCATCCGACCAACCATTGGGATCAAGGAGGACACGCGGGCTCGCGCCGCCATCCTGAACATGGAGCACATACTGATTCTGGAGCCCGTCATTGCGGCGATAGAAAATCCGCTCGCCTTTTTTGACGGGCAGCAGAAATTTTTCGTAATCCCACAGCTCTTTAAGGCGCGCCTTGATGGCGTCACGGCCGGGCAAGACCTTCAGATAGGCGAAGGTCGTCTCATTTTCCGCCGCGACCCACGCAGCCACCGCCTTATCCTCGCGAACATCCGCCTCAAGCCAGCGATAGGGATCGGCGACGCTCACGCCAAAAAAGTGATCCATCTGGCTGACTGTTTTAGTCTCAGGATAGGTCAATTCTGGTTTTGGCTGTTTCATGGCTCCGGTTTCCCGCATCGGCTCGCTTTAGGCAAAGAAAAAAGCCGGCCCCTTTTGCTACGGGGAGCCGGCTTTCGTAAATTCGATGGGGCGGGCTCAGCCGCTCATCCTGACCGCCCGGCTAGCCACGGCGGCGGCGGGCAACGCGCTGAACCTCTTCCTCGACTTTTTCCTCAACAATCCCAGGCAGGTTGGCGTCGAGCCAGTCCTTGACCATGGGTTTGAGCATCTCGGTGACGATATCCTCCAGCGTCCGCCCCGGCCCTTCGGAAATCCGGACGGACTGGGACAGGTTTTGAAAGGCCTGCGAGGCCGCAGCCGCCGCAGACCGGTCGAGAATGTCTTCATCGGTGTCTTGTTGCATCGGAGCCGCCGTTTTTTCTCTAACCATTTCAATGTCGTCTGCCTTGAACCGGTCGTCCCCGCCGAAGCCTCTGGCTTGCGCGGCCGGCGCTGGCGCAGATGGCGCCGGGGCGGTCGGAGCTGGAGCGGATGCGGGCCGGGCCGCCTCTTGCGTCAAGGTCAGTTCGGGCGGCGCCGTCTCGGCTGGCTCCGAAGCAGCCGGCGCTGGCGGCGCGGGCGCAGGGTCAGGAGCGGCCTTCACTGCCGCCGGCGCTGGCTGATCTTCCTCATCCTCGGAGATGATCCGGCGGATCGAGGCGAGAATCTCTTCCATACTGGGTTCGGGTTGGGCGTTTTCCATGTGACCTGGGGTCCTCTGACGGGGTCAATTCGTCGGAATTGGGCGCGCAGGCCCTTCATTTGTGGTTTTCAGGCGCTTCGCGCCACTTATCAAGGCCTAGCTTACGCGAAGCCTAATCCTCATAAAGCGTTCCGGCGGCTTCCGATAGCGCCTCCTGCGACACGCCCGCCGCCTCCGGCGTCAACATCCCAATCGCCGCCAGCAGCGAAAACGCCGCCGTCTGCGCGTCGCGCTGGGCGCTAACGAGAGTCACCTGCGCATTCAGGGCTTCCAGTTCGGCGTTGAGCACATCAAGCGTCGTTCGCGTGCCGACCTGGGCTTCCTGACGCACCCCTTCGAGGGCGAGCGAGTTGGCGTCAACCGACGCCGACGCCGAGCGGACAATCGCGCGCGCTGTTACAAGGCGCTCCCAAGCGGCGACCGTCTGCGCCTCGACCTGACGGGCGGCGGCAGTGGCGCGGGAACGGTCACTGTCATGCAGAGCCTTCGCCTCGCGCACGCGGGAGAAATTCAGGCCGCCAAGAAAAATCGGCACAGATGCGCGCGCGCCAAACGAGAACTCCTCGCTGTTTTCGACAAAAAAGCTTGGCTCTTCCGCATACTGATAACCGGCGGTCAGCGCCACGGATGGCAGGAAAGCCCCCCGTGCAATGTTGACCTGGCGGCGAGAAACTTCGGCCTGTTCGCGCGCTGCGATATTGGCTGGCGCATATTGGTCAGCGATGACAAGCGCGGCTTCAAGCGTTTCGGGCAGTTCCGGCAGCGTCTCGACGGGCTCAAGATCGCCCGGCGACTGACCTACAAGCTCCACATATTGGGCGCGTGCAATCGCGAGCTGGCCTTGCGACGAAGACAACCGCGCGCGCGCTTCGGCAAGGCGGGCGTCAGCCTGTGACACGTCTGTGCGGGTGATTTCACCCACATCAAAACGCGCTTTAGCCATGTCCTGCTGTCGCAGCAGCACAGACACATTGTTCGTATTCAGATTAAATACAGCCATGTTGCGCTGAACATTGAAATAGGCGCCGGCGACCTCAAGCAGCACCTGTTGTTCAGAGGCGGCGAGTTGCGCGCCGCCGGCGCGCACGCGCGCGCCAGCCTGTTTGATGGCGTTGTAATTGCGAAACCCGGTGAAGACCGGTTGCTCGGCATTGACGGCGCCAACGATTGTATCGAGCTTTTCATCAGATGCTCCGAGCGTGGAGTTCTGCGAGACATCGACCTTGTTGTAGGAGCCGCTGGCCGTCACCTGCGGTAATGCGCCAGCCCAGGCTTGCGCCTTCGACTCGCGGATCGCACGCAGTCTTGCGCGTTCAGCACGAATATTCGGATTGGTCTGATAAGCGATCGCCAGCGCGTCGTTCAGGGTTTCGCCATAAGCCGGCGCGCTTGCCCCCGCGCCAAGCGCCGCCAAAACGGCAAGAAGAGAAACTGAAACCCGCACAACCAAAAACTCCCTGACGACCGCCGAACGCAAACCATGACGCCACATGAAGTATCTGCGCCCGAACTGCCTGTCTTCAAGGGGATTCAACAGCTTGTTGCGTGAATATCCCGTTAAAAGACGAAGGATTTGGCCGCGGCGAAACCGGGCAGCACAGTCTTCGCCATGGCGTCGAATTTCTCCGTGGCGGCGAAGGCGTCGCCGCTGCGCCGATAGACGACACCGCGGGAAACGCCGTCACGGCGTTGGATCGTGGCCAGACGGCCGCCATCCTTGAGCTGCGCCAGCAGCGTGTCCGGCCGGATCTCAATCACGCCGTCAATCAGAATAAGGTCGAACGGGCCCTGCCCCGGCGCGCCTTTCGCGCTGTCGCCAGTGATTACGGCGGCGTTGGCGACATCAAGCTTGGTGATGTTTTCCTGGGCCGCCGCCGCCAGCGCCTCATCGCTCTCGACCGCAACCACCATGTCCACCAGACCGGCGAGCACTGCGGTGGAATAGCCGGTGCCGGCGACCGCATCGAGACAGAGGTCGCCCGGACGCGGATCGGCTGCGGCGACAAGCTTGGCGAAATCCCGCGCCGTCAGCATGGAGCGGCCCGGAGCGTAAGGGAGTTCGCGTTCCACATAAGCCTGCTCGCGCAACGCTGATGGCAAAAACATCTCCCGCGGTATGGTTTCGAGCGCCATCTGCAACCGCAAATCGGTGACGTCATTGGTGCGCACCTGGCTGTCCACCATCCGTCGCCGCGCCGTCTTGAAGTCCATCTTAAAGCCCCTTGTGGCCGGTTATTTCTTCCCGGGGCATACATCCGGCTGCGCCTGGTTGCAACGCATTGGCTGACGGGTTGCAACCGACCAAACCGGCGGCGCGCATTTCGCCTTTGACCGGACCCCCGCCCCGCGCTATGAGGGCGGCCCTTCGGAGCCGCCCCCACACCACAGGGCGGTTGTTTTTCGGCCACGTGGCGGAGTGGTGACGCAGCGGCCTGCAAAGCCGTGTACGCCGGTTCGATTCCGGCCGTGGCCTCCACTTCCTGGGCGAATACGGGTTGCGAATCGCTCAGCTTGGACGACGAAAGTCGTGAACAACACTTACAACATTGAAATACTTAAAGTTTTTTCCGGACGCCAGCCTTGGCGCAAGCCGCGCGCACGGCCAGTTCCGCACGACCGGGACGCATGCGTTGAAAAACAGGGGGCCATGCCCACTTGCCGCCTCAAAAAAAGCTTGGCGAGTGTGAGATAAAAGCCGCTTTTTTCCTGCGATTTTCTAGGCGCTGTCCCTATTTGTTAACCATCGTGTCAAGATGGGACGGTAGGTTGCGTCACCATTTTAGCCCAAATGTTCGGTGTTTATCGCAGACGCCGCTCAGCTGGCCGAAATAGCCTTGCAGTTAGGGCGCGGCGCCGACATGTACGTTTGCAGAACAAGGACAAAGAGGGGCCCGATGTTTCCTGGTAAAACAATTCTCCGCAGCAGCGCCGCAGCGACCGCAATCCTGATGGCTGCATCCTGTGCAAGCGTGGATCAGGAACTGCTGGAAGCGCAGTTACCGGATGCGCCGAGCGCCTGGACTGCGGACGCGGATGTAAGCGTCGCGCCAACAGGCGACTGGGTGGCGGCGTTTCATGACAGCGCCCTTCGCGGCCTGATCGATGAAGCCCTTGAGCGCAACAACAATTACCTGGCGACAGCCGCCAATCTCGATCAAGCCCGCGCAGGCGCGCGCATCTCCCGCGCCAATCTTCTGCCGACCCTCGGCGCTTCCGCCAATACGAGCCGCAACGCCATTGTCACCGATCCAACATCGGCGGCGCAGGCCGGCGGCAATGCCGATGCGAGCGGATTGCGCGCACAAGAGATTGAAGATCGCTTCGGACTCGATTCGGATGGCGACGGCAGGCTGGACGGCCTTGATACAGACAATGACGGCTTTATCGACGCGGACCTTCCGAACCGCCGTCTATACATCAACAACTTCTCCCTTGGCGCACAGATTCAATGGGAGCTTGATGTCTGGGGCCGTCTCACGGATGAAACCCGCGCGTCCTATAAAGACGCAGCAGCAGCCTACGCCGATCTCGAAGCGGCGCGGCTTTCCCTGGCGGCGCGCGTTGCGCAAGCCTGGTTCTCACTGATCGAAGCGCGCCAACAGCGTGAACTTGCAGAACGCGATACGCAGGCGCGTGAGCGCAATTTGCGCGTCACTGAACGCCGCTACGATCGCGGCGTCTCCTCCAGCCTTGATGTGCGCCTGTCGCGCTCTGCGCTGGGATCAAGCCAGGCCAACCTCGCCTTGCGCCAGCGCCTTGAACTTGAATCGTCGCGCGCGCTTGAGGTGCTGCTCGGCCGTTACCCATCCGCCGAGCTTGAAGCAGCCGCGACGCTACCCTCGCTACCCCAACTGGCCGGCGCAGGGGCGCCGGGAGAAATCCTCGCAAGGCGTCCTGACCTCGCCGCTGCAGAAGCGCGCATGGAAAGCGCTGGCCTTCGCGCCCGCGCCGCGCGCAAGCAAATGCTGCCGCAATTGACGTTGTCCTCACAGATCTCGACATCAGGCCCAAATCTCGCCGACGTCCTCGATCCTGAACGCCTCGCCGGGAACATCGCAGCCGGTCTTTTCCAGCCACTGTTCCAGGGCGGGCGCCTTCTCGCCAATTCCAAGCGCGCCCGCGCCGCTGCTCAGGCCTCGCTTTACAGCTATGTGCAGACGGTGCTGACCGCCTACCAGGAAGCTGAAAACGCCATCGCCGCGGAAACACTTTTGGCTGCGCGCGAAGAGGCCCTGCGTCTCGCCTATGAGGAAGCCGCTGCAGCCGAAGACCTCACCGAGCGCCGTTATTCCAGCGGCGCTGCAACCATCTTTAACCTGCTGGATGCGCAAACCCGGAGGATTTCCTCGGAAAGCGCCTACATCCAGGCCCAGCAGCAGCGCGTATCAAATCGCGTTCAGCTTTATCTCGCCATCGGGGGCGATTTCCTCACCGAGGAAAAGCTGGCTCTGCTGCAAGCTGAAACCGGAGAGTAAGTAGCAGTCATGTTTCGAAAGTTTTTCACCATCTTCGGCACGGTCGGCATTTTTGTCGGGTTCGCTGTTCTGGTCATCACGATGGGGTCCTTGCGCCCGAAGCCGGAGCTGCAGGAACCTGATATTGCGCCGCCGTCGGTTTTCTTCACGGTTGCAAATTCACAATCCGTCACGCTCGATGTATCGGCGCAAGGCGAAGTCCGCCCACGCACCGATATTTCGTTGACCGCACAGGTTTCCGGCCAGATCGTTTCGACGTCGCCTGAATTCGTCAATGGCGGCGCCTTTGAAAAGGGCGACACGCTCATCAAGATTGAAGACGCGCCTTACCGCGCCGCCGAGGCTGCAGCGCGCGCCAGACTTGCGCAAGAAGAAGCCGAAGCCGCCCTGGCGCGCCGGGATTACGAAGAGCTCGGCCTTGATGACGAGCCGACGGACCTGACCTTGCGCATCCCGCAGCTTGAACAATCGCGAGCGGAATACAGGGCCCGAAAGCTGGATCTCGACCGCACCACCATTCGCGCGCCTTTCCCCGGCCGTGTGCGTGAACGCATCGTCGGCGTCGGTCAGTATGTCGCCCCGGGGGCACAGCTGGGCCGCATTTTCTCCACCGATGTTGCGGAAATTCGTCTGCCGCTCACCGACAACGATCTTGCAAAGCTTGGTCTGCCCCTCGCCTTCACCGAAACCGAGGACAATCCGGGCCCGGCCGTCTATATGACCGCGACGCTCGCCGGCAAGACCCACAACTGGGTCGGCCGCATCGCCCGCACCGACGGCGCTATCGACGCCGCCACCCGTCAGGTGATCGCCATCGCCGTCGTCGACGATCCCTATGGCGCCGGATCGGATGACGGCGCGCCATTGGCCATGGGCCTGTTCGTTGAAGCGACGATCACCGGCAAGCCATACGAGAACGCCATCGTGTTGCCGCGCTCGGCCCTTTATGGCCGCGACAGGGTCTACACCATCGCGGACGACGATACGCTTGTGGAACATCAAGTGGCGATTGTTTCCACCGACCGCGACACCATCACTGTCGCCAGCGGCCTTAAGGAAGGCGATCGCGTAGTCACCTCGCCGCTTCGCGGCGCTAGCGACGGCGACAAGGTCAGCCCTGCCGATCCACTGGATGACACGCCCGGTTCACGTTCTTCCGAAGAGCCTGCGCCGTCCGCAACAGCGTCCAACATTACATCCGGAGAATAAACGTGAACGGACTTATTGCATGGTGGGCGCGAAACTCAGTTGCGGCGAACCTGCTGATGATCGCCTGCGTCATCGCCGGCATCATCGCCTTCACCCGGATGGAGCGCGAAGTCTTTCCCTCCGCGTCGTTTAACGGCGCAACAATCTCTGTCGCCTGGCCCGGCGCATCACCGCAGGAAGTCGAAGAACAGATCATCCTGCGGATCGAAGAGTCGATCTCCGACATTGACGGCGTTGAACATATCAGCTCGACCGCACGCGAAGGCGTTGCATCAGTCAACGTCGAAGGCCTCGACACGGTCGACGCCACGTTTTTTCTCAACGAGATCAAAAACCGTGTCGACGGCATCTCGACCCTGCCGCAAGACGCGTTTCCACCCATCATCCGGCAGTGGCGCAACCAGAACCCGACCCAGTTCATCGCTATTTACGGCGATCTTGAACCGCGCGAGCTAAACCGGCTGGGCCGCGAATTACGCGACGAACTCGCACAGATCCCGGATGGATCGCCGCTTGTGGAAACCTGGGGCGTGCGGAACGAGGAAGTCTCGATCGAGGTTTCTGAAGAGGCGTTGCGCCGCTACGGCCTTACCTTTGACGATGTCGCCCAGGCCATCCGCGGCTCCTCGCTGAACCTTTCCGGCGGACAGGTGCGCACGGACACGGGCAACATTCAGCTCGCCACCCGCAACCTCGCCGACACAGAGGAAGAATTCGAACGCATTGTTGTGCGCCAGCTCGCCGACGGGTCGACCATCCGCATCGCCGACATCGCAAATGTCGTCGACGGATTCGAGGATTCAAAATCCATCCGTCAGGTGAACGGTCATCCGGCGGTCAATCTCGCCGTACAAGCGCCCGATACGCTTAACATCGTCACTCTGTCCAAAGCCGTCGATGAATGGCTTGAGGAAAAGAACAAGGAATATGAAGGCAAGGCCGAACTTTATATCTGGTTCGACTTCGCCGATCTCTATTTTGAGCGTGTCAATCTGATCGCCTCCAACGCAGGCATCGGCCTTGTGCTCGTCATGATTGTGCTGCTCCTATTCCTGCGCCCGTCGGTCGCCATCTGGGTGACGGTTGGGATTGCAGTGTCCTTCTTCGGCGCCTTCATCTTCCTGCCCGCTGTGGGCGTGTCGTTGAACATGCTGTCGCTCTTTGCATTCCTGCTTGTGATCGGGGTTGTCGTCGATGACGCGATCATCGTCGGCGAGGCTATCCACAATGAAGTCGAGGCGGGCGGCAAAGGCATTGACGCCGCAACAATCTCCACACAGCTCGTGGCGAAACCGGTTTTGTTCGCCGTCCTGACGACCATGATCACCTTCATGCCCTGGCTGTTTCTTTCAGGCGGCACGGCGCAGTTCACGAAACATATCAGCTACACGATCATTTTCGCGCTTCTGTTCTCACTGATTGAATCCTTCCTCATTCTGCCGTCGCACCTCGCGCATATGAAAAAGCAGAACAAGGAGGGCGTTTACTACCGGCTGCAGAAAGTCTTCGCGGAAGGCCTGATGGGCTTCGCGGACAATGTGTATCGGCCGGCGGTCAAGACAGCGCTTCGGTTCCGCTATTTCACGGTCGCGTTTTTTATCGGCGCCTTCATGATTTCCGCTGCGCTGCTCGCGCAAGGCTGGGTCGCCTTCAAATTCCAGCCGGAAGTGCAAGGCACCTTCATGTCGTTGACAGTGCGTATGCCAGAAGGCTCTCCCTGGGCCCGGTCAGAGCAAATTTTTGAAGAAATTGAACTCGCCGCAGACAAGCTGAAGAAAGATCTCGATACGCCGGAACGGGAATTCGTCAAATCCGTTTATATTGGCGCCGATGAAGACGATATCTCCGCCTATGTCACGATCCTTCCTGCGGATGAGCGCAAGCAATCCACCAAGGAAATCGCTGAACTTTTCCGTGAAAAGCTTGGCGACATTCCGGACGCCGAGGAAATCACCATCAGCTATACGCTGAACGACAACGGGCCCGATCTTACTTTCGGCATTGAATCCGACAGCCTTGAAGAGTTGCGTCTTGGCGTTCTGGATCTGCAGAACTTCCTGCGCACCCTTCCGGGAACTTATGATGTCCGCAACAACCTTCAGTCGGCGACGCCTGAACTTCAGGTGGAGTTGAAACCCGGCGCAGAACGTTTCGGCCTGACTCTCGCGGAAGTTTCCCGCCAGATCCGCCAGGCGTTCTACGGCGAAGAGGTGCAGCGCCTGCCCCGCGGCGGACAGGACGTGCGCGTCATGGTGCGCTATCCCAAATCCGACCGGGAATCGCTGACCACGATCGAGTCCATGCGCATTCGCACTCCCGACGGCCGCGAGGTTCCTTTAACGGTTGTCGCCGACGCGCAATTCGCCCCCAGCTTCAAGCGTATCGACCGCCGAGACCGCCAGCGTTCGGCGCGAATCACCGGCGAGTTGCGCGAAGGCGTCGACCGCGAAGCCGTCATGAAAATCTATCGCGATCAATTCGTGCCTGAATTCAAACAGCGTCATCCGAATGTAGAACTCGCCCAGCGCGGCGACGCGGAAGACCAGCAGGACTTCATCACCGAATGGGCCGGACTTCAGGGCTTCGCCTTCTTCGCCATGTATATGTTGCTGGCGATTGCGTTCGGTTCTTACTTCCAGCCATTGCTGGTTATGTCAGCGATCCCCTTCGGCTTTATGGGCGCCGCCTTCGGTCACTTTATCTTCGGCCTCGACTTTGCGCTCTTCTCGTTCTTCGGGATCGCGGCGGCGGCCGGCGTTGTCGTCAACGATAACCTTGTCCTGATCGACTATGTGAACCGGCTGCGTAGTGAGGGCGAAGGAGCGATCTCCGCCCTCGTCAAGGCGGGCGTCGGTCGCTTCCGTCCGATCCTGCTGACCTCGCTCACAACTTTTGTGGGGCTGTTGCCCATCATGTTTGAGCGTTCAACGTCGGCGCAGTTCCTGATGCCGACGGTCGTCTCCCTTGCTTTCGGGGTGTTCTTCGCGACCTTCGTGACATTGCTGTTCGTGCCGGCGATGTATGCCGTCGGCGCTGACATTTCGCGGTTTTATCGCTGGGCGTGGACCGGCGAGAAGCAACCACCTGTGGGTCATGGCGCCTCAGAACAGTCAGATTACGGCGAATCACATGAAGGTCATGTGCCGGGCCTAAGCGGCCGCCGGAACCCGCTCTGGGATCCGGCCGAATAGGTGCGGCTTTCTCTCGAGAAACACACGAAAACGGGGCCTTTCGGCCCCGTTTTCTGTTAACCATATGTTAAGAACTTGATGAGACCTTAACAATGTCTTCTCCCGAGAAGATACCCCACCATACCCCACGACAGTGAGTACCGGCCGCGTTTCCCCCAAACGCGGCCGTCTCTCTGTTTGTATGCAGTTTATTTTGGCCGTGTTTGACGTCAGCCGGCTTCCCGGGCCGCGATGATCCGATTGGAAAGCTCCCAGTCGACCGGGCGATCCACGTCAATCGGCCCCTCGGCGAACGGCATTAATACGGGGGCTGTTTTGACGCCGATGCCGCGAGAGAGCGTCTGCAGTACGGTGCGCAGTGTGAACAGACGGCTCCTGTAGAGAAGAAAGGCGAATAGCCCGAAAGCGCCGATCAGCCGGCGCGGTTTTTTTCCGAACTGACCGCCGGATTTAAATACCTGCGCGCCTTCAATCCCATGCGGCGTCAGGATCGCATAGAGATTGCACGACGAAAAAGCGCCGTCACGGAAGCGATGAAAAGCGCGGTTTCCGTCCGGATATTTTTCGAGGACATAAGTCGCCGGCGTCAGGCCGACCGCAACATCTTCGGTCAGACCGTCAAGCGCGTCGCAAAAGAAACCAAACATCTCTCCTGTGTGCAGCGCATTGTCGCCGGTGGTGATAACAAGGGGAAGCATGTCCGGCGATGCGACCGACGCAACGCTAGAGCCGATATTATCCTGGCTCGGCAAATAGGTGATGTTCTCAGCCCCTGGAAGGCCAGCGAGGATCGTTTTTGCTTCCTCAATACTTTCTTGTTCGATCAGAACGATGGTGCGCTTTGCGCGGCCCGACTCTAGAACGGCGCCGACAACGCGGCGGAGCATCGGTTGTCCGGCGATATCGATAAAACATTTATGTGAGACGCCGCCAGCCTGCGCCAGCGGGTCAAGATTACCACGGCTCGCCGCAAGAACGAGCGCTGTGCAGCGCGGCTCCGTCATGGGCTAGTCCCCTTTTTCATTCTTCAAGCCAAGAAAGGGCCTTTAATCGGCTCTGTTATCGGCGATACAGACGACAATTCGGGCAATTCAGCAAGGGAAACGCGGAGCTTTTCAAGCGCCTCCGGGGCGATTAGACCCGCCGCGCAACCTTCAAGTTTCGTCCAATATTGCGCCGGCGTGAACGGCGCGGCAAGACTTCCCACGGGCATCGGCACCGCGGTTTTCAGCACCTGGCCATCCTTAAGCGTGATCTCAACTTCCGTGGCAAACTCGCCCTCCGCCTTGTCCACCGGCCGGCGATGAATCAGCGTGAAATAGTCGCGAATTTCTGGCCTGCCAACAGCCTCATCTGTAAAATCGGTAAGGGTTGCATTGCCTGTCACAAGCGCGACAGCGACACCATATTCAAGAGAAAACTTCGCCTGGAGCCCGTCTTGCGGATTTACATGCATCAGATTGTTCAGATGCGTCACCGGCGCAAAAACCTGCACCGCCTCCACCTGATCCGCCGTGAAGGCGTGCGCTTTTTTCAACTCGAGAACACCGTCCATCGCACGATGCGCGCTGCCGCAATTTGGAAAGCGTTTCACCTTAAGGCCACTCGACAGAATAAGCAGTGGCTCGCCAATAGCCTCCGTTTCAAAACGCAAATTCTGACCATGTTCCACATGGGTCAGACTATCGCGAAGCTGCTCATAATCCGGGCCCACCATGAGGCGATTCATAGCATTAGGCCCATCCAGCGTATCGCGGCCTGCATCAACGCCAGCGCGCGCGAATCTCGCGGCCATCACCCCGGCCTTGGCCGCGAGACCGGCATGAAGCGGCTTGGTCATCGTGCCGAATTGCGACATGAACCCGCCCGCCATGCTGGTCGCCATCGATATCGCGCTTGCCGCTTTTTCAGTATCGAGCTTGAGAAGCCGTGCGCAGGCCGCCGCCGCGCCGACCGCGCCGATCGTGGCGGTCGCGTGCCAGCCCCGGTTGCGGTGGACCGGGTTCAGGCCCTGCCCCACCCGACCCAAAATCTGAAGACCGGCAATATAAGCATCGATGCAATCCCCGCCCGTGGCGCCCTCGGCTTCACCTACTGCGAGAATCGCCGGGACGAGCACAGCGCTGGCGTGCGCTTTTGCGGGGTCAAAATTGTCATCGAAATCGAGCGCATGGGCGGCGGTCCCGTTCACCAGCGACGCCCAGGGCGGGGCCAGTGACGCGCCAAGCCCGATAGCGGTGGAAGGCCCAGCCCCCCAGGGGGCAAGCGTTTCAAAGACGCGCCGCGTCACCGGCTCGGCTGCGCCAGGGATCGACACGGCGATAATATCCATAAACGCCCGCCGGGCGGATTCCACCGCCGCCTCAGGCCACACTTTGGGCGTCTCGGCGATCCAACGGCCATAAGCGATGATGGGATTTTGCGGCATGGGGCGAAGATAGGCTCGGCCAAGCCCAATGGAAAGCACGCTTCACGTTGCAGCGCGAAGGTTAACGCCGTCTCGCCCGGCGCTCCAAAAAAATGCGCTTCATTAAGCAAATGGGTGTAGATTCAAGAATGGGCCTTTGCTATAGCCCGCCTTCCAAGGGCGTTCCCCGATAGCTCAGTTGGTAGAGCAGCTGACTGTTAATCAGCGGGTCACTGGTTCGAGTCCAGTTCGGGGAGCCATTATCTCATTGAAGAAACAAAATGTTTGCCGCGGGCATATGTTCGCGGTCTGAGCGGTTTACAGAAATCATACGCGTTTTGTTCGCGCCAGCCGTGCGATCATCGCGCTCGCGACTGCTTCGCGTGACACATATTTCTTTTTGATCGCGGCAACTGACTTCTCCGACCAGCCGACAATATCGGCGACTTCAAGATCGTTCAGACCTTGGGAGAAAAGAAAGGTGACGGCGGTCCCTCGCAAATCGTGAAACCGCAAATCGGTGATCCCAGCTTTGCATTTTGCTTTATCGAAGGCAGTCCCTATCCCGTCGGACGTCCACGGCCTGCCCCGCGTGTTGGTCAGGGCTTGAGGGCTAATCTTGGGGATTGAATCTAAGCTGGAAAAGTATCGGGTTTCGGTAACGCATTGAGGCACGCCAACACCCTTCACCTAACGCGACGTTGGCCGCCCCATCACCGGACGGTCATTGTCATACCAACGCAGCAACTCATCCTTGCGGAACAGATATTCGCGGCCGACCTTCACCGACGGCGTCAGACCGTATTCCTTGATCCAGCGGTAAACCGTGCGGGGCGCAGCATCTAACAGCCGGCCAATATCGTTCGTGTCCAACAATGCATTGTTAGGAAGCTGTGAAAACGGCCTCTCTTGAGGCTCCGTAAAAACCTGCACCGCCCCTCGCCGGCGGCAACATCAACTTTCGCCCGTATCGGAGTGCTATTGGTCGACAATGAGGATTGCAGATACATGGCGCTTCAAACTAATTTGCAGTTCATGCATGCCAACTATCTAGCGCTGTCAATGACGAACATTCGTCCTGAACAAACAGGCAGATTCAGCCGATTCTGCGGGAAGTTATTAGGCGCATACCCTGACCCAAGGACACCTATTAAACACTCTTTCATACCCCTCAAGACACCCCTGCGACACAGTCCAAACACAGAACATCGACCCAGCAGGGATACTCAAGAGATACCCAGGGGAGATAGTCGAACATGTACCAACGTATAACCGGCCTCTATTCGGTCGTATAAGCCGCTATAGCCCGACCTACAGCCGGTCATATAAGGGCCAGGACAAGTAGAAACCGTCTCTAAATCTAAGGTCAAACGAAGCCCCATCGAAGCTTGATCCTCGGAAATTCGAAGCTCAATCGAACCAAAATCCGATCATTTTTCGAAGCCAACAACGAAGTATTTCAATTGATTCCTCCAGAGCTGAGCCGGTTAGAATAGTCAAATTGCGAAAACAGGAAATGGCTCGCTTGCTTGATTGGAACTAAGAAGTACATGGCTAAAATACAGACTTTAGAATTTGGACAAAGCTTCAAACGCGCTAACAGTAGACATTACAAGAGCTGAAATCTTTCCAGTTTCCGCATCATAGAGGGATCATGGCGCTAAATGAACAAAAGGGCTCTGTTTTTCGCTCAATGGCGATCCTGAAGTTGTTGGCGCGCCATCAGGGCGGCATGAAACTGAAGGAAATAGCTACCGAACTATCCCTTCCGTCGAGCTCCGTACACCGCCTTTTACAAACACTCGTTCAGACGGGACTCGCCAGACGTGGTGATGGGCAAATCTACAGAGCCGGACCCGATCTTTATCACATTGCCTGGATCATGCGGTCGCAATTTGACCTCGTGAACTTAAGCCGACCATTTCTTGAACGCTTATGGCGCACGTCACACGAGACTGCGGTGTTGGCCGCTTACAATCCGGCAAGCCGAACAGCGACTATTGTCGATGCGATCCTGACCGCCCACCCTTTGCGCCACACAATGGAAGTAGGTATGGAACTCGAGTTGCCATGGGGCTCCATCGGAAAGTGCATACTCGCTTTTCTGTCCGATGATGATATTCGAGCTGTACTGGCCCATGCCTCGGTGGGGCCACTGAGCGGATTGCCTCTCCCGCCCAAAAAACAGATCTTGGAAGAGCTCGCAATAATTCGTGACGATAGATGCGCCAGTTACTATGACCA
>JAUHYK010000076.1 GCA_030426465.1 Alphaproteobacteria bacterium | reverse complement strand
GATCAAGGCTTATGCAAAGAAGACTGTTGATGATTTTAAGATCACCGGACTCGCGATCACTGTCGTCAAAAGTGACTCGATCATTTTTCAAGACGGCTATGGTGTACGTGACATCCGCGAGCCTGAAGTAAAAGTCGACGACAACACCCTCTTCCCATTCGCGTCCATCGGTAAGGCCTTCACGACAGCGGCCCTCGCCATGTTGATCGACGAAGGAAAGCTCAATTGGGACGATCCTGTTCGCAACTATATTCCTGAATTTGAAATGTCCGATCCATATATCACGGCGGAATTTTCCGTGCGTGATTTGGTTACACACCGCTCTGGTCTTTCCCTTGGCGCAGGCGATTTGTTGGTCTTTCCCGATGCAAATCCGGATGTGATGGACATTGTCACCGCCGTGAAACACCTGCCTCCCGCGACAAGCTTCCGTTCTGAATATGCATACGACAATCTCATGTATATTATCGCTGGCGAAGTTCTGTCCCGCGTTGACGGGCGTCCATGGAGCAAGGTTATTGAAGAGCGCGTTTTCAAACCACTCAAGATGAAGTCTTGCAAGGCGCTGCCGTCAGAAGGCGCTGCTGCTAAAAACACAATCACCCAGCATTTGCGCGTCCCTGGCAGCTGGGATGGCGAACCCATAGATCCACGTTATGTTATGGGCGACAGCACCGCGCCGGCCGGCGGGATCAGCTGCTCCATCACCGACTTGTCTAAATGGGCGCAATTCTGGCTCAATGATGCAACAACGCCTTCCGGCAAAAAACTAATCTCTGACGCGCAGGTCAAAGAACTGTGGACTGGCGTCACCCCCCAACCTGTCAATCCGATGATGGCCGATTTGGGCGGAACCCATTTCTCCCTATACGGCCTTGGCTGGGGTCTTCACGATTTTCACGGCAAGTTGCTTGTCAGCCATAGCGGCGGATTATTAGGCGCCGTTTCCTATTTCGGCCTTCTGCCCGAAGAGGACATCGGAGTCTTCGTGACAAGCAATGACTTTGCGTTTGGCGTCAGCGGGCTTGCGCTGCAAATCCTCAATGACGCCGCCGCGCCCAATTCAGATTCCGACTGGATCGCGCGCCTCTTTGAATATTATTCAAACTATCAAGAAACCGCGCAATTGGATGCAGGCCTTGGCGCTGATCCTAAAAAGGATACCGCCGTCGAGCCAAGCCGGCCACTGTCAGACTATGTGGGTACATATGTGGACAGCTGGTACGGTCCGATCTCAATCGAAAATCGCGACAATGGATTGTTCATTGATATGAGCCGGTCGCAATCGCTTGACGCGCCGCTCGTCCCCGTTGGACCCGACAAGTTCGTCGCCCGATGGCCGGACCGAAAATTAAACGCCGACGCCTATGTCATTTTCAAAATTGCTGAAGACAAAGTTATCGGTATGACAATGACGCCAGTCTCGGAAACCACCGATTTTTCGTTTGATTTCGACGATCTGGACTTTTCCAGACAACCCTGACCGCTGCAATCTTTTGCGTACCGCTTTCAGTAAGTTTGCATGTTTTTGACAAATGCTTGACTTCATAGATTTCAAAATTCTGCGGGCTCTCTGTAAGAACGGCCGGATCAGCTACGCCAATCTTGCAGAACACATACACCTGTCTCAAACACCGACCCTTAAAAGGGTAAAGCGCATTGAGGAAAGCGGTTATGTGACCGGCTACACCGCTATAGTCGACGAAAGCCGGCTGGGCGGCAGTATGAATGTTTTTGTCATGGTGACGCTGGCCAGCCAACAAATCACGACACATCAAGCGTTTCGCAAACTTATGGGCGAAGTGCCGCAAATCATGGAGTGCTTTCTAACCTCTGGGGATTCAGACTACTTACTGCGGATCGCCGTCGACAGCATGGCGGAGTACGAAAAAATTCTCACAGAGAAGATTTCCAGCATCGTCCCCGTGACCAATATCAGGTCGAGCTTTTCCTTACGTCCCGTCAAACGGGAAACAACTCCACCTCTTCTTTCAGATGCTGCGTCTGTAATTTACGCGCGATAAAGCCTTGTGCGCCAGCTGCGGTTCTTGAACATTGTGTCCTGAAACTCTGAAGGGCAATTTAGTGCGGAAGGAGGGGACTCGAACCCCCACAAGGTTACCCTCGACAGATTTTAAGTCAGGCTGGCCTTGCCTATATTGATCTCTACCAATTCAGAATCCGACGGCCATACAAAGCTTTGCTAATTTTCTCATCTACAGCCGTCGCTTGTTTTCCATGTCAATCCAACGGAAAATATACCAAAAATGCACCAAATCGATTCCCTACTCTTCTTGAAACTGGATGCGGAGGCAGCGGATCATGCAATCTATACAAACCGCCACAATCAAATCCCGCTGCATTTCTTTTGGAGCAGACCGACGGCGATTCCCGTCTTGGTCAGCCCCGGACAAGAAAGGATCTCATAATACCATTCAAGCTAAATAGTCTCTTGCCGAATCTCTGTATTTGGCGAGGATCGAAAACTTGGACGTAAAAAGAACGGCCGCCTACCAGCAAGGCAGACGACCGCAAGTCCCAACTCTTCTGGAACAAAGAAAGTTAGAATTCGTAACTCAACTCAACAAACCAGTTGCGCGGACGCGCATAGATGTTTTCCGCATAACCGGTCGATGTCGACAACGACGCGTTGCCTGCAACCGGGTAAAGTTCGTCTGTTGCATTCTGAAGGCCAACGGTCAGCGCCCATCCCTTTTCAGGCGCCGCTAGCTTTATCGACGTATTCAGGACTGTCACCGTATCGTTTTGAGCGACTTCGACAGTATTTGCTGCATCAAAGAACTGCGAGCTGGTGATGGCGAGATTGACGCGTGGCGTCAGCTCAATCCCGGACGCCGGATGGAAAGTGTAGGCCGCGCCGATATGACCGCTCCAAGACGGCGTGAACGGTAACGAATTGCCCGGTCCGACCGTCGCTGTTGTGAGCGGCACCGCAATGATGTCCTTGAACTCGTCCCGCAGATATCCGACGCTGCCTTCAACAATGAAGTCGCGATTCGGCGCATAAGTGACTTCCGCCTCGAAGCCGGAAATCGTGGCCGTGCCGGCATTAAAGAGAAGCGGCACGATGCCCAGGCGGTAAATTAGCTGGATATCGTCATATTTGGTGCGGAAGCCCGATGCGTTAAGACGGAACACGCCGCCGAAATCAGACTTGAAGCCGATCTCGTAAGTGTTGGCCGTTTCCTCATCGAACGAGATGGGCTGGTTGTTCACGATGCCTGTCGAGAGATCGACGGTCGCCGCGTTATAGCGCTCATTGAAGCCGCCGCTCTTAAAGCCCTGGGACCAGCTGAAATAAGTCAGGAAGTTGTCGTTCCAGCGATATTGCAGTGAGGCCGAGCCGATCACCGACGAGAAATCTTCGGTATATTCGTCGGGGAAAATAAACAGCGAGCCGCCATTCATCGTCACCATCGTCGGCAGCGTTGTCGGCATGAAATCAATCGGCTCAATACCGGCGTTATAAATTGTCGCCTGCATGGACTTTTCTTCGTCCGTATAGCGAATGCCGCCGCTAACACCTAGCTGGTCGGTCAGATCCCAAGTCCACTCCGTGAAGAAAGCGAAGCTCTTGGTGCCAAGGTCAACCAGCTGCACATCGAGGAGACCAGGCGCGCCAGCGAGAATCGGCGGGGCCGGCGGCGAGAACAGAACGCGCGTAAAGTCGTCGGTGCTTTCGTCAAAATAGTAGCCGCCGATGACGCCGCTGACCGAGTCGAGATCGACCAGAGCCTGTAGCTCCTGACTAAATTGTTTGCTTTCGCTTTCGAGGTTGGTGGTCAGGATGTTGAAGGGCGTGTTGTCCGCATCGCGAAGCCCCTTCCATTCGAGCCGACGATAGGAAGAGATCGACTTCAGGGTCAGAACGTCGTTCACTTCCCACGCTGCGTGACCGGAAACGCCCCAGCTTTCGAGTGTACTCGTGACCGGCGCATTGCCGCCATTGGTAAATTCACCGAGATTGTAGAAATCGTTGGCGCAGCGCGGGTCGTCGATATTCGGCACCGGCAATGGCGGCGGGAATACTGCTCCAGGGCAGCCCGCGCCGACGCTGACTGCGATCGGGAAGACCTGCGCCTCGTTAATATCGGTGAAGACAAAGGGCGAGCCGTTCTCGTCTTCATGGGCGTAATCCGCCTTTACGATGAGCGAGAAGGCGTCCGTCGGCTCCCAGCGGACTTTGGCGTTAAAGTTGTAAGTGTCGTCATCACCAAGGTCGAGACCATCGAAAACACGCGTGACATAACCGTCGCGCTTCTTAAGGCCGCCAGAAACACGCGCCGCCAGAGTGTCAGAAAACGGCAAGTCGAGGGCGCCGAACACCTGGATCAGATCGTCCGTGCCCGTGCGGGCCTTGAGCTCGCCGCCAAACTCATCGCCGGGATCTTTGGTCGTGAGCAGAACGGCGCCGCCAATGGTGTTGCGCCCAAAAAGCGTGCCTTGGGGACCGCGCAACACCTGCACATTGGCGATATCACGGAATTCCATGGCGCCGCCGACTGCCCGGCCCAGATACACATCGTCCATATAGATGCCGACGCCGGGATCGACCGCCGCGGTCGCATCGGTCTGGCCGATGCCGCGGATAAAGACCTGCGCCGCCGAGTTGTTGCCTGTCAGCGGACCATAGCTGGTGAACTGAAGGTTCGGCGTGATCATATCGAGGTCTTCTGTGCCCTCGATCTGCTGACGCTCCAGGGCTTCCTCGCTGAATGCCGAAATCGACACTGGCGTATCCTGGAGATTTTCCTCACGGCGACGAGCCGTAACGGTGATGCTGTCGACATTCGACGCCGCCGTTGCCGTTGTCTCGCCATCCTGGGCGCTGGCGCCCTGCGGTAGAAACGCCGACGCGGCGAGCGCCGAGACGGTGAAAAGAAATGATGATTTTTTGGACACGCTTTCACTCTCCTGATTTTCGTCTTTTCCAAACGAAACGATGATCGCTCCTCGTTCGCTGACCGATCCGCGCAACCCGGTGCCGGCAAGCATCGCGGAAAGCGCCTCCTCCAGCGTCAATTCCGCATGCAAGGCATTAGCCTCGAGTGACTTGACGCGGTCGTAGGGAAACAAGATGGGAGCGCCCGCCTGTTCAGCGAGCATGTTCAGCGCGGCGGCGGCGTTGGTTTCTTCAATGTCGAAGCGGTGGACAGTCTCTTCCACGCGCGTGTCCTCACGCGCCGCCGCTTTCGGCGGTTCCCCCGCCGAAGCAACCACAACGACCAGTGCTGCAACGCTGCTTTGTCTGATGCCCCTCAAGTGCGTTTCCTGCCTTGATCCGATCTCGCTGTCTTTTGCAACGATTGCCGGACCCATTATGTTAGAGCGCCTCGGTAAAATTATCCGCCACAGGCCTGGCGAATTTTTTTTGTTTTTTTTGCGCTTATTCCGCCGCCGCCAAAATTACCTCTTCTTCTCCATTCCATTCATGTTCAACGCCAAATGACTGCCGGAGAATGTCCAGCATGGTGTTGACGTCGCCCGTTTGAAAGTACCCGCCAATTCTGAGGTCTTGAAGAGCCGGGTCATCAATAACGATGGTGACCATGGTGTATCGGCTGATCTCGTTAACGACTTCCGACAATGGCTCGCCGTCGAAACGCAAATATCCGTCGCGCCATGAAAGCTTGCGGTCAATTTCTTCGCTATCAAGGCTTTCGACAGATTCCACGCGCTCGTCAAAGGAGGCCTGATGCCCCGCCTCCAGCGTAGCCAGCGGATAAGGCGAGGGTTCGGCGTCGGCGCGGTGTTTCAGGTTTGAAAGCACGACCCGGCCGGCAGTGACTGTCACATCCACGACATTTTCGCGTTTTCGCACCGCGAAGGAGGTGCCCACGGCGCGCACGGCGCCGTCGCCGGCATAAACCACAAAAGGCCGCTTGGCGTTGTGCGCCACATCGAACCAGGCCTCGCCTTCGAGCAGGCGGACCGATCTCTCCTCGTCCGAATAATCGACCTCCAGGGAGCTACCGGTGTTGAGACGCACGATGGTGCCATCCTCAAGGCGCATTTCTTTTTGCTCACCGATTGCAGCCGAATATACGACTTTTTGCGACGCAGCGGAAAAGCCGAATGGATCGACGGCGACAACGAATACGCTGAACACGAGAAGAAACAGAGATGCGGCTGCGGCGAAGGAAGTTCGCGCCGGATAAAGCCGGGCCAAAGCCGATGCGATGCCCGCCGGCCGGGGGCTTTGCTTCTCAGCTTCGGCGAAGGCTTTTTCAAGACGCGCCTCAATGACCGCGTCCAGTCCGGACCACACTCTCGCCATGCGGACCAGCGTCTCACGATGTTCCGGGCTGCGGTTCAGCCACTCGCGAAACGCCGCCATATCCGCCGAGGACAAGTCCCCGCCGTCCAGTTGTGCGAGCCAGGATGCGGCGACCGCGTCCACCGTCTGTCTGTCCACGATTTTGATAACTGAAGACATTTCGTTACTCATTCATCGGTTTTTGCGCTGGCATGGTTTTTTGCGCCGGCGCTGCTTGCGAATAGCCGTCTGTTTCATTGCTCCCGCGAAATTCGCTGAGGCGATGGTCCTGAAGGCAACGGGCCATAGCGCGGGCCAGATATTTTTCCGTGGTGCTGATCGATATGCCCATCGCGGCGGATATCTCCTTATGCGAGAAACCGAACACCTTGCGCAGCACAAAGACCTGCCGGCATTGCGGCGACAACTCGGCGACAACATCGCTCAGCGTTTCGAAATAGCGCCGCGACTCCAACGCTTCGTCGAGCGGCGCGATCTCGGCGACGGGCTCGTCTCCCTTTTCAATCGCCTCATCGATTGATGAGGCGACACGGGCCGCCTGTCTTTTCAGTTCCCGGTACGCAGTGCGTCGCGCCACCGCGTAAAGATAAAACTTCGGCGAGCGGATACTCTCCGCATTTTCCAAACGATGCACACTGACAAAAGTGTCCTGGAGGATGTCTTCGACATCCTCAGGCCGGATCATCAGACGCGCGATGTAACGGCGCAGGCTTTCGCGATAGCGCAGAAATGCGCTGGCGAGCGTCCCATGCTCTGATGGCGGATTTTCGTCTTTGTTTTGCACGTCGTTTCAGTCTTCGGCCCAAGGCGCTGCCCCGGCATCCCCGCCGGCGAGCGCACCACTTATAGAGTAAGAGCCGATTTCGATGAAAATCCGCCTAGCGCGGGCGGAATTTTATTGCACCGCAGCGCAGCGCCGGCGGGCAGGCTGAAAATAGTACAGTAAAAACAACCCCATAGTGACAATCCGACGTAGTTTTCCGCGATCGCGCGCGGGGCGGCTTCGGAGCTGGCAATATAGTCGAGTTCAGCCACCTGGACCCGGCGGTCGATCGGACCGTCATCGGGAAAACAGTGCAGCAGCATGGTGAGCTGCCAGGTAAAACGCTCTGATTTCCGCACGCGCAAGCGCCTGATCGGAATATCCAACGATTGCATCCTGGTCGTTGTTTTCAAGCCAGGCGGTGATTGCGCGCGACAAATAGCGGACATCAGCGCAGCAAGATTGAGGCTTTTGGCCCCGTGGGCGGCATGATAAGCGCGGAGTTTCCTGCCAGGAAAGGCGAGCCGGGAAGTATTATCGCAGTGCTTGGCGTGAGTGTTCTCATAGATCGCTTTGGCGCCACACAAGCGGCAGACACACGCCGCTTTCGCCGCCGCTCTGAAGCCTGGCTAAACTCGCTCCGGACATGTTCTACATTCTACGGCGTGTACTCATAAACAGTGACGTCCGGTTTGGGCTTCTAAGCGGCCATGTAATGCGCGGCGTACCGTGTCCGCTCTGCGGACTTTGCTGCCGTACCTCTTTCTGATTTGCCTGACTGCTTTATAGCTGCCGCCCTGGAAGCTTCAGGGCTTGCCGAACCCAGGCTGCAAGTTGCTCTTTGTCGAGTGCTTCGTGTTCGTGAATTTCCAAATACCTGGTGCCTTCTACCTTTGATGCCTTGGGCGGTACAGGATCGAGGGACGCCCCACTCATGAAGGTGATCTGCACATAGTTCTTGAAGCAGTACATCGCGAGAAACCAGCCGTCGTCTTTGCCATAGAACGGCGTGTTCCATCGTACCTGTTTGCGCACCTCTGGGAAGGTTTTTTCGACGGTTGCGTCGATCTGCTCGCCAAGTGCGCTTTTCCAGCCAGGCATCGCGGAGATGTACGCCTGCACAGCTTCATCGCCATCACCCTTCGGTATGTAGGGGTTTGTACTCGACGAATGTGTGGGTTTTTTCACATTGGTGATGCGGTGATCTTATCATGAAGTCTGTAAAAAGCCGACCTTTGTCATCTCACGGTATTTTCATATGCTTGGACTCGTAGCCGCTAACCGGTGCGAAGGCTGCTCTCAGCGACAAAGCTGACGTTGAATGGAGTCGGTTAGCGTGATTCAAGCTCCGATAAGGAGCAGTCCGAATGCGCTATGCCCTCACCGACGCCGAATGGCGTCTCATGGAACCCGTTTTGCCCTACAAACAACGAGGCGTCCCACAAGTGGATGACAGGTGGGTTCTGAATTGCATCTTCTAGGTCTTGAGATCGGGAGCGCCATGGCGCGACCTGCCAGCGGCAGGCTGAGCAAACATTTCGCCTCGACGCAATCGACGAGATCCGATCTGCTTTAGCTCGTTCCTCTATCGGGATCGGAACCTGGTCGCGCGGTTCTTCAATCGGATCAAGCAGAGCCGCCGCATCGCCACGCGGTACAAGAAGCGGGCAGTGAATAGTCTCGCATTCGTCAAGCTAGCGGCAATCCGTATCTGGTTGCGCGTTTATGAGTCCACGGCCTAGCTAATCCTGTTTTCCTGCGCGAGGCGGCGTGAAGACTAGCCCCTCCGCTTCCAATTGCGCCGTCATTTGATCTTCCCGCTCCATGGCGCGCTGGACCGATGGACGCTCCTCCATGCGCCGCGCATGATCGCGGAAGCTGGGATAGTCGTTCACCGCAAACTCCGCGCCTTCGACGCGCCAGAAAACCCAGTAGAGATAGGCGTCCATGGCGCTCCATGCCTCGCCATACCACCACGGGCGATCCGCAAGACGGTTTTCGACGAGCTGGAAGTATTCGCGCATGGCGTCGCATCCCATTTTTTTGACGGCGGATGCGTTCTCCGGGCCGGCGAAAAACTGCGGCATTCTAATTCTTGTCACGAGCGGGTGCAGTGTCGCGGAGCAAAAACACAGATCCGCCGTGATCTCCGCGTCTTTCGCCAATGTCGATGCCTTCGGCAGGAGCGCCTTCTCAGGATAGCGCGCCACCAGATAGCAGATGATCGCTACATTTTCGGTCAGCACAGTCCCGTCGATTTCCAGCGCCGGAACCTTTCCCTTCGGGTTCTTTTCCTTGAACGCCGGCGATTTGTGTTCGCCTTTCAGGAACCGGATGACGCGTGTTTCAAAAGAAAGCCCGGCTTCTTCGAGCACGATGGCGGTGACGCGCCCGCATGTGCCCGGCGCGGAATATAGAATTGTATCTGTCATGGATTGACCTCCGGCAGCGGCCTTCCCTCATGCATATAGGGAAGCGCCTCGATGAGAATGAAAGCGATGCGGCAAGGCTCGTCGCCGACGGCGCGCCACAAATGCATCGTGCCCCGTTGAACGCAGACGTCACCCGCGCGCAGCACTGTTTTTTCGCCGCTGTCAAGTTCGAGCTCGACCGCCCCCGTCAGGACGACGCCGTAATCGATACTGTTGGTGCGGTGCATTGGCGACGCGCCGCCGGGCAGCATATCGACAATGCGGATCACCGATCCCTTGTGAAGTGTAAGTCCGGCGTCACGTTCGCGCCCATCCGTTTCGTCATTGTTGTCGGCCGGAACCGACGCCGTAGTCCAGACAAGCGCGAAGGCGGCGTCGCCCGACGGGATGATGGCGGGCTCGAAAGCGCCATCCAAGCGAATAACCGCTTTGCCTTCGGCGTCATGGCCGGTGACGACTCGTCTGACGGCGCCCGTCACGAAATTTTCCTTTCGACGGCCTGCTGATCGATGGCGCCGAAAACAGAACGCCCTTCTCCATCGAAGGCCTCCATACGGACGCGCTCGCCGAATTTCATGAAGGCAGTTTCAGGCTTTCCCGTATCGACAATTTCGATGCCGCGGCGCTCGGCGATGCAGGACGATCCCACCTCGCGGTAATTCGGATTTGAGACCGTGCCAGAGCCGATGATCGTGCCTGCGCACAAATCGCGCGTCGCGGCGGCGTGCGCCACAAGCTCGTGAAACCCGACGCTCATGGCCTCGCCATTGGCGGCGCCGAAGCGCTTTCCGTTCCAGTCGACGCGAAGATCGAGGCAGACGCGGCCATTGCGCCATGCATTCCCGAGTTCATCCGGCGTGACGGCGAAAGGCGCAACCGAACAGGCGGGCTTGGCCTGCACCCAGCCGAAGCCCGTTCGCATCTCAGGCCCGGCCAGCCGGCGCAAAGACCAGTCGTTGATCAGTACGATCAGCTTGACATGCCCGAGCGCATCCCCGGGGGAAACGCCCATAGGCGTCTCATCGATGATGACGCCGAACTCGCCCTCAAAATCGATGTCGAGATCCTCGCTCAGAAACGGCGCATCGTCTGCGGGCCCGAGAAAGACATGCGACATGCCCTGATACATCAGCGGTTTTTCCGGCGCGAGCGCCTCATGGCCGATCGCTTTCTGCATCAGCTCGCCATGACTGTTGAAAGCGGAGCCATCGAGCCATTGCCAGGCGCGCGGCAGCGGCGCGCAAAAATCAAGACCTGAGGCCGGCTCGCCGGCCCCTTTGTTCAGTTCCTCCGCCATCTCATGCAGGGCCGGCGCGGCATCCGGCCAGTTGTCCAGGGCGGATTGCAATGTGGGCCATTGTCCGGGTGCGGATGACCAACGGGCGTTGTCGCTTGAGAGAACAACAAGGCGGCCGTCACGACTGTCGGAGCGGATCGTTGCAAGTTTCATGTTTTAGCCTTCTGTTTTTCAATGTCGGCGAAGACATTGCGCACAAGGGTCTCGAGATCGCCATCATCGTGAAACCCGAGCGCTCGCGCTTTCTTTGTGATCAGTGGCGGGTAGCTTCCGAAAATTCTTTCAACCGCCTCAGCGGGAGCATAAGACACCAGCTCCTCGTCCTGTCCGGCATGGTTCTGGATCGCCTTGACCAAGTCCGCCATCGCGCAGCGCAACGCCGGCAGCGCCAATGCGCGGCTGTCGGGCATCGCTGCGCTGTCTGTCTCAAGCGCATGCAGGATGTTCTCCACCGTGCGTCTGCGCGACAACAGCCATGTCGTCGCCTTTGCCGACACGGGCGACACGAACCGCCCGCCGCTTTCAAGCGCGTGGAAGAGATCGCTCCAGAAGGCCGATGTCATGCCCGACGGCGCGCGCGGACGCGCCACAATGCCCGGCAGGCGCAGCGAAACCGCGTCGATCGCGCCGCGCCGCGTCAGCGCCGCCAGCCAGACCTCGGCCATCGCCTTATGCGCGCCATAGAACAATTCCGGCGCAACCGGCGTATCGTCATCAACGGCCTCGACATTATGGGTTGTGTAAACCGCGATGCTGCTGGCGAACACGAAGCGCGGCGGGCTCGCCTGGTCTGAGACTCGCTCCGCCAGCACCATGGTTGCATCGAGATTGATCCGTTTCGCCGCCGCAGGGTCCTTCTCAGCGGCTCCGCTCGGCAGGGTCGCAAGATGGATGACGGCGTCGGCCTTTTCCGAACAAAGCTCGGTCTGCAGCGATACATCGGAAATGTCGCCCGCGAGATACCGCACGCCCTCCGGCAGGCGGCGCGGCGCGGGCTTCGCATCGGTCGCCGTGACCGCGTAAACGCCGCAAGCAACCAGCGCGTCAACGACCGCTTCGCCGATGAACCCGGCGGCACCCGTGACCAGAACTCTTTTTTGCTTCGCGCCTGTCACGGGCCATCACCTCTGCTCATTATTGCTGTGCGCTCAACAATGCGGCGATTTTCCGGTGTGTCGAACATGCGCCCGGCATGAATGAATCCCTATTCGTCGAAGATGGCGACGGCGCGGGTCCACCCAGCGGAGCCGCCCTTCACCTTGTGCGGGAAACACGAGACCGTGTAGCCGAATGGGGGCAGCGCCTCGAGATTGTGCAGCTTTTCGAGATGACAGTAACCGATGTCGCGGCCGGCCTTATGCCCTTCCCAGATCAGCGACTTGTCGCCGGTCTCCGCGACCTTTTTCGCGGTGTAGCTGAACGGCGCATCCCATGACCAGGCGTCGGTGCCCGTCAGCCGGACGCCGCGTTCGAGCAGATACATCGTCGCCTCATAGCCCATGCCGCATCCGATATTGACGAAATCCGGATCGCCAAGCGCTTCCCCCGCGCGCGTGTTCACAAGCACAATGTCATAAGGCTGAAGCTCGTAACCGATGCGGGCGAACTCCTCCTCCACGTCCCTGGCGGAGACGACATAACCGTCGTCGAATTTGCGGAAGTCGAGTTTCACGCCGGGGCGGAAACACCAGTCGAGCGGCACCTCGTCGATGGTCATGGCCGGTTTGCCGCCATCCATGGTCGGGTGAAAATGCCAGGGCGCATCGAGATGCGTGCCGTTATGTGTGGAAAGCGTTACGAACTCCGCCGCGGCGAACCCCTCTCCGCCCGGAAACTCATCGGCGCCGACGCCCGGAAAAAACGTATTCGCCTCTTCCACCGTTTCCTGATGCTTCTGATAGGTGATCTTCGGCCGCATGAAAGGCGGGTCGGTGATGACGTCGTTCTCAAGATAGATGGAGAGGTCTACAAATCTTCTCGCCATAGTCCTACGCCGTTTTCCCGCCAAGGGTTTCGGCGAACCAGTCGGCGATGTAATCGCAGCCGAAACTCATATTGTCGGCGCCCACATGTTCGACGCCGCCTTCGCGCGGCGTGAAAATCTTCAATTCCCGCTTCGGCGCATTCACAAGCTGGTCATAACTTTGATGCGCGTAGTCCAGCGATATCTGTCGGTCTTTCTCGCCATGGGTCACAAGGAACGGAACCTTGATGCGCTCCATGACGCCGTTGAGATTCATGTCAGCCGACTTCGCGTGAAAATCGTCCATGTCTTCGGCGCCGAACACCCACATGACATGGTTCCAGTAATGCGGCACCGGATTTTCGCCTTCGCGCTTCAGGCGCTTTTGCTGCACCTCCGCCCAGTTGTGATTGGCGCCCCAGCAGGCGCCGGCGGCGAAGCGCGGATCAAAGGCAACGGCGCGCGGCGCGAAATGACCGCCGAGCGAAATGCCCGTCATGCCGATGCGGGCCTTATCCACTTCAGGTTGCGTCTCGAGCCAGTCGACAGCCTTCGAGGCCCAGCGCTCAGAATAGGGCGTTGCAGGAACACCCTGCAGGCGCAATGTTTCTCCCGTTCCCGGCTGATCGACGCAAAGGCATGAGACGCCGCGCTGCGCCAGCGCCAGCGGCAGGCTCGACCAGAACAGGAGTTCCTTGGAACTGTCGAGGCCGTTGCAATAGACGACGCAAGGCCGCGGCCCCTCGCCTTCGCCGCGCACATAGAGCGCCGGCATGACGCCCTCTTCCAGCGCAATTTCCACGCGTTCGCAATTGGCGTTTGAAAAACGAATGTGCTTCCGGAAAGCCTCCTGCGCCTTCGCGAATGTTTCCGAGCGGCCGGGATGACCATGTCCCTGCATGCGTTCGGCGGTGAAAAGGTAAAGGGCGGCGCGCTTCAGCTTCGCAGCCGCTGAGAACAGGCGCCCTTTCTCTTCGTCTTCGGCGGCAAGCCCGATCAGCTTGTCCGCCATTTTCACCCACTGCTCCATGAACTGGAGCGTGCCGGCGTCCTCCCCATTGTTCGCGGCTTCCTTGATCGGCGCGCACATGTCGACGATTTCGCCGATTTTGCCGCCGCTCTCGAGCGAAATCGCCAAGGAGAGATTCCAGACGTAATTCGGGAAATATTCAAACAGCGCCATCGCCTAGACTCCCGCCGGCTGAAAAAGGCCGGGATCGGGGCGCGGATCCGGCATGGTCTTCGGCCCGCCGACGCCGACGCCCCATTGGTCCATTATAGTCTCGGTGGGCGTGTGAACCGTCGCCTCCCAGGTTTCCTCATCGACCTTCTCAAGCTCCGAGGTGTATTCCACGGTGAAACCGTTCGGGCTCACGAAATAGCTGAAGGTGTTGTTTCCGGCCGTGTGGCGCCCAGGCCCCCAGCGAATGTCGTGACCGCCGGCCTTCACCCTGCTGATCCCGCGCATCATGTCGTCAACAGTCGGCATGTCATAGGCGACGTGATTGAGACAGGGCGGCCCCGGCAGGACCGCCACGCGGTGATGCCATTCATTGCAGCGCAGGAAGCACATGAAATCACCAAGCCAATCGGAAACGCGGAAGCCCAATACATCGGTGAAGAATTTCACAAGGTCATGATGCTTCGGCGAATGCAGCACTACATGGCTGATTTTCTCCGGCACGGCGTCCCAGCGATTGAGCGGCTGAACCTCTCGCTGGTCCACATCCGAGGAAATTTCAAAAGGCAGCCCATCCGGCGAGAAAAAACGGAAACCATAACCGCCGCCGGGACTGTCCAGTTTGGACGGCGAAGACACGATTTTACAGCCTGCGCCCTCAACTTTATCGGCGAGCGCGTCGACATCCTCACGGCTTTGCGCGGCGAAGGCGATGACGTCGATGCGGTCATCGTCATTTGCGCGCAGACGCACCACATGATGCTCCGGAGCGCCGGCCGCGGCAAAATAGATGAGGCCGTCTTCTTCCGCGACCTCATTCAGTTTCCAGACATCGCGATAAAAGCGGCGTTCGTCGTCGAGGTTCCGCACTGCATACCCAACATATCGAATGTCAGTGACACCGTTCATAGTTTGATCCTTTGCCTTCACAGCGAGCGCCGTCCTAAATCGGCTCCGCCGTCAGTTCGAACATGCGTTGTGTGGCGACCGCGTTGTTCACCAGCGGTCCCTTGCCGAGCTGGCCCATGCAGATTGACACCGACATGTCGACGATCTCCTTGCAGCGCTCGTACCGTCTGGCGCGATAGGCTGCAAAAGCGGCTTCGGCATCCTCCGGACGCGCGGCAAGCTCTTCCGCGAGCACCACGGAATCCTCGATGGCCATGCCTGCGCCCTGCCCGAGATGCGGGGTCGTGCCGTGAACCGCATCGCCGATGAGAACGATGCGTCCCTTATGCCAGGGACCTTCGACGAAATGCCATTCAAGAGGTTTGTAAACGACCCCTTCATCATCGGCGATCTGGTCGGCAAGCTCACGGATCTGCGGCGCCGCCTTATCAAGTTTCCCGCGCATTTTCTCCGCCAGCCCTTCGCGCTCATAGCGAGGATTGCCGGGCTCCGGCGTCGTCACATACATATACATCAGGTCTTTGGAAAGCGGCACAAGCCCCACGCCCATGGGCCCTTCATAAGCCTGAAGACAGTCAAGTCCCTCCGCACGCGGAAAGTTATATCGCCACACAGCCTGCCCGGTGAATTCCGGCGCTTTCGCTTCGGGGAACTCCGTTCGCCGCGTCTGTGAATACAAACCATCGGCGCCGACGACCGCGTCATAGCGGCCCCGGGACCCGTCGGAAAATTCAACATCGACGCCATCGTCATCCTGGGTCATGGTTTCGACAATAACGCCGAGCCGGATTTTGGCGCCGGCTTTGCGCGCATTATCGCCCAGCACCTTGTGAAGCTGCGGGCGGCCTATGCCTAAATTGGACGGATAGCCTTCCGCGAGTTTCGGCGTTGGAAAACGCGCGACACGCTCGCCATCGGGTTTGTAGATTTCGACCGCATCGAAACCGACGCCCGCATCAAGATAATCGTCGAGAATGCCGAGCCCGGCGACAGCGCGCACCACGTTTGCTTGCTGTATGATTCCCACGCCATAGACCGACCAGTCAGGGTCTTTCTCAATAATGTCCACGGCGAAGCCTTTTCGCCGCAACGCGATCGCCGCGGTCAGACCGCCAATGCCGCCGCCAATGACGAGAATATTCAAAACCGACCTCCCTGACGCGCCCGTTGACCAGGCATCTTCGCGATTAAAGACTAGAGGCGTATCGTCTATTTGAAAAACTTATTGTCCTTATATATTTCTATCATTTTCGGTTATTACTCAGATTTGCGTGTTTTTTGATGAGATCCCTGAGCCAGCGCAGACCCGGATCGTTCTCGCGAGTTGTGTGATACTGGATCATCTCCCGCATTTTCGGAAATGGAAACGGCATCTCGGAAATAGCAATGTCCAGCCGCTCGGCGAACAAGAGCGCGAGCCGCCTTTGCATAACCGTCAGACGCATGGAGTTGACGACCATTTCCGGCGCAACAAGGAACGACGACACATTCATGTCAATGCGTCGTTCTCGCGGCATCTCCTGCAGATGAGCCTCTGCGAAAGACGTGCGCCGGACCCTTCCCAGTTCGACGGCCACATGACCCGCATCAAAGAAGTCTTCCTGCGTCAGCTTTCGCCGCCGGAAGGCCGGATTTTTCGCCCAGCCGACGACAACGTAATCCTCCTCGAACAACAGCTCCGTCGGATGGTCCGATGACAGCATATATTCTGGGGAAATGATCAGATCCAGAAAACCCTGATCGAGTGTCGACGACATGGAATCGGACGGCTGGATCGTCTCGATGCGCACGCCCGGCGCCGTCCGTTCGATTTCCTGCGTTACCGCTGGAAACAGCACCGCCAGGAGAAAATCGGATGTCCCGATCCGAAAACGGCGCTCGGATTTTGTCGAATCGAATTGAGACGATTCGGAAATCAGGACGTCGAGGTCGCGAAGCAATTCTTTCAACCGCGGCTGAATGCGAATGGCGTGCGCGGTCGGGATCATCCGCTTGCCGTGTAATTGCAGGATCGGATCAGCGAAATAGTCTCGAATCCGCGTCAGCGCTGCGCTCATCGCCGGCTGACTCACATTCATACGCTCGGCCGCGCGGGACACGCTTTGCTCGTCGAGCAAGACATCCATCGCCACGAGAAGGTTGAGATCCAGCCCTTTGAACCGCATAAATCTATCATATCTATTGATGATTTTTTATCAATACAAACAATTTCTCTTATTCATGAGACTGGCGCATGCTTCCCATCAACAAAAAAAATTAAACTTGGGAGGGATAAAGTGCGGATCACATCAGCGCTCAACTTGTCCGTCGCTTCGGCGGCGATTGCCATTTTTTCAGCGCCCGCGCACGCGCAAGACGGAACGAGCCAACGCGGGCTCGACACCATTGTCGTCACTGCCCAGAAAACCGAAGAATCGCTACAGGATGCGGCCATACCGATAAATGCGGCGACAGGCGACGAACTTCGCCAGCTCGGGGTGCTTGACGCCTCGTCCTTAAACAAGGTGGCGCCGGCGCTTTACGTGACCAACACCGGCGGCGCCAATATGGGCTATTTCGTTCGCGGCGTCGGAAACTTTGCGAATAACGGTTTCACCAACCCCGCCATCGCCTTCAATATCGACGGCGTCTATATCGGCCGTCCCTCGTCAACGATCGCCTCGTTTCTCGACCTGGATCGCGTGGAAGTCTTGAAAGGCCCGCAAGGCACGCTTTACGGTCGAAATTCCACCGGTGGCGCGATCAACATCATTCCCAACAAACCGGTTTTGGGAGAGACGAGCGGAGGCCTGTCGGTCGGTTACGGAAATTACGATGCTGTCGAAGCGACAGGCTATGGCAATATCCCAATCTCGGACAATGCCGCAGCACGGTTTGCCGGAACCTATACAAAGCATGACGGCTATTTCGACGACGGCACGTCTTCTGCAGAAGAGATCGCGCTTCGCGGACAGCTCTATTTTGAAATCAACGATTCCATCAATGCAAGATTATCCGGCGATTACGCAAAATCTCAAGGCACCGGACCGGGTCTCCAGATTGAAGGCTATTATGCATTCGCCCCGTTCAATCCGGGCTTTGAAGTGCCCAATCGCGTGTTCGTTCCGCTTAACGCCCCCGATTTCTCGGGCCTTCACGTCCCCTCCACGCTTCAGTTCATTGCGGACAATGCAACGACAGCGCCTGGTTTCCAGCCGGTTGAAGGATTTATCTATCCGAACAGGAACGACACCTATTGGGGCGTCAACGCGGAAGTCAATTTCGACCTTGGCTTTGCTGACCTCGTCGTGATCCCCGCCTACCGGGTTTCGGAATTGGACAATCAGTTGAACGGCCCCCCGTTCAAAGCGGCCATTGTTCAGGATGAAGCCGAACAATTCAGTTTTGAAGCGCGGCTGTCCGGCGATATTGGCAAGCTCGATTGGATTCTTGGCGGTTATTACTTCGATGAGACCGTCAAAGGCGTAAACACATTCAACCAGTTTGCAGTCGGCAACAATAACGACTTCGACAGCAAAACTGAATCGCTCGCCTTCTTTGCGCGCGGCACGTTTAACATCACAGACAAGTTCAGAGTTGTCGGCGGTGTTCGTTACACTGACGAATCCCGGGAGTTCGATAATATCGGACAGTCGTTCACCATCGTTTGCCTTGACGAGCCCCCCGCCGGGCCGCCAAGCTGTCCCGACATTCCGTCCATGCCCGCGGAGCTCACTCTTGCCGAGCAACTCGCTGGCTTCCCGGCCGGCGCCCTGGCCGTGCCGACTCAGGCCATTCTCGCCCAGGCCGCCACAAACCCGATTGGCGTCCCAGTCGTCAGCCCGCTTGGCCCGTTCGATATTATTACGACGCCCGGCGGCCCTGTGGCTGTTCCCGGCGCCCTCTTCATTGTCACGCCAAACGATCTTGTCGGCCTCAAAAACGGCGACGAGGAAGTCACCTATCGCGTCGGACTTGAATACGATCTGACCGAAGACAACCTTGTCTATGCAAGTTTTGAAAACGGTTTCCGCGCCGGCGGGTTCAATACGGCTTTCGGTCTTGAATCCTATGCGCCGGAATTCATTGACGCCTACACAATCGGCGCGAAGAACCGATTTTTCGACAACACGCTCGAGATCAACATCGAAGGCTTCTACTGGGAATATGAAGATCAGCAGCTGGCAGCCCTGACAGTCGATGCTCGCGGCAACAATTCATTTGCAACGAGAAATGTCGGCGAATCGAGTGTGAAAGGCGTGGAAGTCGATTTCCAGTACGCGGCGACCGAAACCACCCTGATCAGGGGCGGTGTTCAGTATCTCGATGCGACCTATGACAACTTCCAGTTCAATCAGGTGGACCTCTCCGACGATACCGATCCCCCGAACTTCCTGACCCCGGTGACGGGTTGCGGCTTCACGCAGGTGATCAATCCCGCGCCGCCTCCCGGCACGGCGTCACGCAGCTTCGACGTCGATTGCTCCGGCAATGACGCGCTCTACTCGCCGGACTGGACGGTGAGCCTCGGCGTCAACCAAACTCTCAACCTTGGCCAGTTCACACTCACGGGAACTTTCGATGCGCGCTACCGCGGCGAACGCGTGATCGGCTTTCAATATCTTCCCACACAGATTGAGGATGATGTGATTACCGCTGACGCCTCCCTCACCCTCAGACCCAATGATGGCGTCTGGAGCGTCACCGGCTACATGCGGAATGTTACAAACGCTTTTGTCCGATCAATCGCTCAGGTTGGCTCAGGCGACATCGCCGCGGCGTCGGTCGAACCCCCGCGCACCTACGGCCTGCGCATCAGTGCTGATTTTTGATAGCGGATCAGCGGCGCCCCAAGGCGCCGCTCTTCCATCTTTTAACGTAGCGCATAAATTGGAGCAGACATGCGGAATGGTTTAATTGTGCTTGCCAGCGTCGCCGCCCTCGTTTCGCCGGCTTTTGCCAGCGATTTTGAAGCCGCTTGCATCGAAGGCGCGCCCGATGGGATCGACGCCGCCGGGGCCGCCGAATACTGCGCCTGTCTGGCCGATGAAACGGATGGAAACGACGATCTTCGCGCCGAGCTTGAAGCGTCCTGGCCCGTGACAGACATCGAAACATGGCTGGCGGATCTTTCGGCGGATGCAGGAAACGCGGCCGCCGCCTGCCAACCCTAGAGGGCAATCATGGCGAAACTGCGCAGCCTATCCATCGCGTGCCTTGCTATGGGCTCGATGGTTGTATCGGCCCTTGCTGAGGAACGCGGGGAATTTGTCACGCTCGGCACCCAGGGCGGCCCCCTCGCCAGCGCAGTTCGCTCACAACCCGCAAACGCCCTTGTCCTCGAAAGCGGCGTCTATCTGGTCGATGTCGGCGATGGCGCGGCCGGACGTCTTGCGGCGGCAGGCATTCCCTTACAAAGGCTGAAAGGCGTTTTTATCAGTCATCTGCATTTCGATCATACAGGCGGTCTTGCGGCCGTTCTCGGCTTGCGTTTCCAGTTAAACGCGCCGGGCGTGCTGACAGTCTACGGCCCGCCTGGAACAAAGGAAATGGTCGCGGGTCTCGTCGCCTCCATGCAGCCGAGCGCCGAAGCCGGCTATGGGGTTCCGGGCGAACAAAAACCAGACCCTGCGGCGATGGTTAGCGTCGTTGAAATGCGGGACGGCGCCAGGATACAGCTTGAAAGCTTCGCCGTAACAGCCGCCGAAAACTCGCATTACAGTTTTCCGAAGGGAAGCGAGGCCGACCAGCGGTTCGATTCCCTGTCCTTCCGGTTCGACTTGCCGGAACGCTCGATCGTTTACACCGGCGACACCGGTCCCAGTGAAAATGTCGAAAAGCTCGCCAAGGGCGCCGACCTCCTCGTCTCGGAGATGATCGATCTTGAACACACCATCGCCGCCGTCAAACGCGCCAACCCGAACATGCCGGAAAAAGCCTTGACGGATATGGCGCGCCATTTGTCCGAGCATCACCTCACGCCGCAGGAGGTTGGACAATTAGCGCATCGCGCCGATGTCAAAACTCTCGTCGTGACGCATCTCGCAACAGGCGCCGCCGGCGCTATCGACACCGCGCCCTATGCTGCGGAAATTGGCGAAAAATTTTACGGTCCGATCACAATTGCTAACGACTTGGAACGGTTTTGAAATACCACAAGTAAGTGCGGCGAAGGGTTTAAGAGGACATGCCTTTTTAAGCGCACTTATCCTGTCCCGATACGCGATCGGAAAAATCGCCAGAATTTAAGGGAAACGGATCAGGCAATCGATTGCGATGTTGGAGCGCTTTCGCTTTCCATTCGATGATCTCAACCAGCGACCAGCGCGAGGCGTTTCCGAACTTTATGGGTTTCGGGAACGGGTTCCGCGCATCCGTCATCAGCCGATAAATCATGGCTCGGCTGAGCCCGGTTTCGGCGCAAACGTCCGCAATCTTGAGCAGGCGTCCGACCGGATCATGAAGATCCCGGATAACGGTGTTAACGTCGCCAGTCGAACCGCCTGTGAGGCTGTTCGATGACATCGTGTTTCCAATTTTTCTGGTGTTAAAGGGATTAGCAGCTAATGACGGCTGCATTCAAAAGCCGTCCTGAACGAGCAGGTTGGATCGGCGTCACCAATTCAGGTGTATATTTACCTGAATATTAGGGTGTAGCGGCGACACCCCGCAAGGCTCAAAAGGTGACTCCCGAAAGGCTGCTGAGTACCCCCCTGCCCATTCGGGGAATCCAATTTTGTCCGCCTTGATGCCACGATTAAAGGCTGCA
>JAUHYK010000140.1 GCA_030426465.1 Alphaproteobacteria bacterium | reverse complement strand
TCACGAACATGTTCAGCCGCATGGCGTGGCGCATGATGTGCCAGTGGTTGCGCAACTGTCCGTAGAAGCCGTTCATCACGTACTCGGTCGAGCCGTTGGCGCGGATATCTTCCAAGCCGTTGAGCCGCTCTTCCAGGTAGCCGAAGCGCTGGAGGGTGGCCAGATGGGCGTGCACGCTCGAGGGTGACGTCAGGCCGACCTCGGCCCCGATCTCCAGCCACACCGGCCGGTCACCGAATCGCCCGGACAGGTCCAGCGGCGTCAGGATATCGCCCTTGTAATTCATACGCTCAACAACTTCACGGCGCAGATAACGCGGAATAAACGGTTCCGGTTTCTGATATTTCAGATTGAAAAAGTCGGGCCTGTTGCCACGGGCGATTTCGAGAATATCGCGAAAGCCTTCTGTGGTAATCAGGGCGGTTTTCACGCCTTTGCGCTCCATCAGCGCATTGATGACCACCGTGGTGCCATGGGCGAAGAATTCAACATCCTCCAGCGACACCCCAGCCTTGGTGAAGGCGTCGGCCACCCCTTTTTCAAAATTTGGCGGCGTTGTGTGCGCTTTTTCAGTTTCCACGGACCGTACTTCGCCAGTCTGTTCGTCGATATTGAAATATACGAGATCAGTGAAAGTCCCGCCGACATCGGAGGCTGCTCGAATCTTGGTCATGCGCACATACCTTCCCTACTCAGCCGCGTATGGACGCTTGTAAAAACGCGTCGCCTGTTCTTTTGTGATGAAACCGTTTTTCAGATCGTCTGCGATCTCTTTTTCAGAACGCTCATGTGGATCGCCCCAGCCGCCGCCGGTTGCGGTTACACAGCGCACGATGTCGCCTTTCCTCATCTGCACGCGGGAGGGCTTGCCATAAACTTCCCTTGTATCCGCTGAGCCGTCTTTGCGGATCAGCTCCACATAATTGGAGGAGCCTTTGGCGCCGCCGGCCGCGCCCCAGGGCGGAAATTTGAAGCGACCGAAGCTGCCGCTGAAATGCGCCTGATCACACAGAATTTCGTAATCCAGATAGACGCCTTTTCCGCCGCGGAATTTGCCCTCGCCGCCATCTTCATTGTGCAGCGCATATTGTTTGATGCGAACGCCATAGCGGGCTTCCTGAATCTCAACGGGAATATTGTAGGTCTCACCATCAGCCACGGAAAACTGGCCATTTAACCCATCACGGTCACTCATGGCCCCCCAGCCGCCAACCAATGGCTGCACCAGGATAACGTCTTCATCTGTTTCGGGATGCGTGGCCGAAAGAATAAACGCACAGACCGACAAAACATGCCCCGCGCTTAAGCGGTCGGGTAAATGCTCCGCCATCGCCTTCCAGATCAAATCCTCCGCATAAAGCATCGTCTCCCAATAGGTGGAGACAGGCGCAGGGCGCTCTGCGGTGAACACAGTCCGGTCAGGGCACACTATGTCGAGCGCGCGAAAACAACCGCCGTTGGACGGGATTTGCGGATTGGTCAGCGCCTTGAAGATCGTGCGAACAGCAGCGACAAGCGCGGTGCGGCCGTGATTGATCGGTCCGAGCGCCTGTGGCGCAGACCCGGTGAAGTCAACCTTGAAAGTCTCGTCACTGATCTCGATGCGCACGCAAACCCGCAAGGGGTCCTCGCCCTGACCGTCATCGTCAATCCAGTCTTCCGCTTCGAAAACACCTTTTGGAAGTTTCTTCAGCTCCTCTGCGATCATGGCCTCGCCATAATCGAGCAGCCCTTCCATCGCCGTCGTCATCGCCTCGGCGCCGTATTTTTTATATAGCATGACGAGGCGTTCCGCGCCGACATTATTCGCCGCAACTCCCGCCCAGAAATCACCAAGCGACTCTTTCGGCATGCGGATATTTGCGGAAATCAGGTCAAGGATCGGTTGTAAAACCTTACCCTCATCCATGACCTTCATGGTCGGGATCTGCAGGCCTTCCTGGTAAATTTCAGTTGAGGCGGGCGTGAAACTGCCGGGCGCCATGCCGCCGACATCGACCCAGTGCGCCTTATTGACCGCAAACCCTACAAGCGCGCCATCATGAAAAATCGGTTTGGCGAGCGCCACATCAGAAAGATGGGTTCCGTAATAAGGGTCGTTGCTGATAAAGACGTCGCCCGGTTTGATGTCACCCTTGGCGCCAAATTTCTCGATGATTTCTTTTACCAACGCGTCGATCATGCCAAGGAAAACAGTGGTTCCATTTCCCTGTGCGATCAGATCGCCGTCTTTCGTCGTCAGTCCAACGGAATAATCGAGCACCTCGTAGATGATAGGGCTCATGCTTGAGCGCGCCATGGCCTCAAACATCTCATCGCCGATGGCCACCAACGCGTTCTTGATGATCTCCTGGCTGAACTTGTCCGTCTTGTGATCGTTCATGACGCCCTCATCTGGATATGGATGTTGCCATAAGCGTCCATTTCCGCGCGCTTACCCGGAGAGATGACAATGGTGGCGGTCGGGTCCTCCAGCACAGCGGGGCCGGCAATCGCCATGCCCGGCTCGATAAGGGACAAGGCGTATTCGTTCGTATCGTGAACGCCGTCGGCATCGAAGTCTATTTTGCGGACGCCTTTTAGGGTCTCGGACACATTACGTCCCGTTACGGGAAGCGCCGGCAGCGGCTTTTTGTCGATATCGGCGAAGACGACAATGTGAAAATTCACAAGTTCAACATCGCTATCGAGCTGAAATGTGTATTCTCGCATGTGTTCCTGATGAAACGCCGAAATGAGTTCAGTCAAAGCCGCAGGATCGAGCCGTTCATGCGGCGTCGGGACTTTGACGGTATGTTCCTGGCCTGCATACCGCATGTCTGCAAAGCGCTCGATTCGCATGCCATCCGCAGGCATGCCTTCGGCGAGACAGGTTTCACGCGCCTGCGCTTCCATCGCCTCATAGGTGCCTTCAATCGCGTCGGCCGCGCTCGAATTCAGGCTTTTCACATCTGTCTTCAGAAAGTCTCGGCGCAGATCGCACATCAACATGCCCCACGCCGAAAACACGGAAGAATTAACCGGGATAATGACCTTGGGCGTCATGAGTTCTTCGGCAAGAGCAACCGCATGCATGGCGCCGCCGCCGCCAAACGCGATAAGGGCGAATTCTCTTGGATCATATCCCCGATTTAGGGAAACGAGCTTGAGCGCATTGACCATATTGGCGTTGGCGATGCCGATAACACCGCGTGCGATATCCTCCTTGGTCTCACCAAGCGCTTCCATAAGCGGCTCAAAGGCGCGGTCGATGCTGTCCCAGTCCGGCTCCTGCTCGCCGCCAAGAAAGAGCTTTGGATTAATCCGCCCCAGGACGAGATTGGCGTCAGTCGTCGTTACATGCTTGCCGCCCCGGCCATAGGCGGCGGGACCGGGCTGCGAGCCGACGCTTTGCGGCCCCACATGCATGCGCCCGCCCTTGTCGACCCACGCGATTGAACCGCCGCCATTGCCGATTTCAACGAGATCGACCACCGGCGTGCGGATCGGATAACCGGGATTGGTGCGGTCCCATTCGATTTTGTAGGACGTTGTAATTTTCGCCGCGCCGCTTTCTATCAACGCGGTCTTCGCAGTCGTCCCGCCAATATCCAGCGCGATGAGATTCGGCTCACCAATCTGCTTACCCAGCGCCGCGGCGCCGAGAACGCCGCTGGCCGGCCCCGACTCCACCATCGAAATCGGATCGTTGCGCGCGCCATCAACCGTCGCGACACCGCCATTGGAGCGCATGATCAGCGGTTTTCCGGAAAGACCGCGCGCACTCAGCTTTTCATCCAGCGATGCAAGGTATCCTTTTGCAATGGGATGAACATAAGCTGACAGCACCGCCGTGCTGGTGCGCTCGTATTCACGCCATTCTCCGCATACCTTGTGAGACGCAATTACGGAAACCTCTGGCCACAATTCGCGGATACGCGCCTCA
>JAUHYK010000075.1 GCA_030426465.1 Alphaproteobacteria bacterium | reverse complement strand
GAAGAATTTCAGGGATTGCGACATCGCGGCGGCGCGGGTTCCATCACGGGCGATATGCAGCACGAGGTTTTTTGTCGAGCGCGCCGCGTCAGCGACGGCGAGCGCATCCGCCCCTTCCGGTGCGCCGTAAACATCGAGGCGGCCTTGCGTTTTCCAAGCGGCGTCGGCGCTCATCGCCGCCACACCGGAAACCATTGTCTTGCCGTCCGCCATCACCATTCCTCAACGCAAAATGCGCGGGACGCCGATTTGACGGCCCGCGTGGTCGCAAGGATGTAGGCCGGAGAGATTACGATTGCAACGAGCGGATGCGCGGCTTTTGCCAATCAGCCGACGGCGGCGGCGCCATCGCGGTATTTTCGCCGGTGATGGGCGCCTGCCGCCGAGCGCAGTTTGTCCACCTGCACATCGGTCTCGCAGGAGACGCGGTTACGGCCGAGATTTTTGGAAAGATAGAGGGCCTCGTCTGCCCGCGCGATCACCGAGAGAAGACCCTCACCCGGCTGTAGAAGGGCCACGCCGAAGCTGGCGGTGAAGGCGCACCCGCCTTCGGTCTCCGCTGTGTCAATGCGCAGTTCGCTGAAATCGCGCCGCAACGCTTCGGCCAGATCCTTTACCTCATGCAACGGCTCGCCCACCACCAGCATGGCGAATTCCTCACCACCGATCCGGCCGGCGATGCGTTTGTGATCGGAATATTGCGTGAACAGGGCGCCGAGTTCGGCGATCACCATGTCGCCAAAAGTGTGCCCCTTGGTGTCGTTGACCGCTTTAAAATGATCGATGTCGGCAAGGATGATAGCAACGAATTCATTTGCTTTACAGCCCCGCAACGCCGCTTCGGAGACGTCTTCAAAGCCACGCCGGTTATAAACACCGGACAAGCGGTCGGTGACGGAGTTGCGTCTGAAGTCTTCGATGATTTCCGTGCTGCACGCGACCAGCAGCGCCATGCCGGTCGTAACTGCGCAAGCGCCGACGACGAAATGCAGCGCCATGACGAAAATCGTCTGGTCGAAATTGTCCGATAAAAATGCCCCGCCAGCGAAATGCGCCATCAGAACGGGGCGGATAAAGCATTGTGCGCAGCAGAGGCAATACGCCCAGAAAGCGACCTTATCAATCGTACGAGGGAGATGGTTGCGAATGAAAACCAGACCAAGGGATAAAACGACGCCGCTACAGAAATTCGCAACGATCGAGCTCTTCCACCCAAGACCAAAAGCCAAAAAGGACCAGCTGGAAAGCGATACGTGGAGGACAAAAGCCAGCGCGAAAAGTTTCCACGGCGCGGTTCGGCGATAAAGGCAAACTACGCCCGCCGAGGTAAGAACGGCCGTCGCGCCGTAAAGGATGCTGAGGCCTGTCGTGCCAAGACGCAAAATCCCGGCATATTCGAGAATATCGGCCGTGAAAGCCGCTGCGCCACATAAATAAGAAAGGGCGAGCAATAGGATCGCCCGCGATGGCCGGACGGCGTTCACGGCGAAAAAACCCGCCGCAAAAAGCAAGAAAACGAACGGATTTAAGAGCTGGAAATAAGATTCCGCCTGCACGCGACACAACTCTCCACATGGCGGACACAGCCCCGCACTTTCCCCCGCCAAAAAAATAGGCGGAAAATGGTAATTTTAGGTTAGGAAAGCCGTAAATTCCGCGACAGGTTAACGAAAACTTTCCGCTTAAGCCGCACGGCGCGCGCCCTCATTCTCGCCGCAGGACAACAGGTCGACGAATTTCTCGGCATTGATCGCAACATCGTCCTCGCCGATCTGATCGAACGGATCTTCCAGATGATGCTGGATGTTGTCGAGGCCGACCTGAATGACCGCGAACAGAACCGGCATTACATAGGTGAGGCCCTGAGCATAGGCTGCCGCTTCATGGGCGAAATAAGGCCCGTAAAGCACTGGCAAAATGATAATGAAAAAATCGGAAAAAGCGCGCAGGGTGCGTGGCGTCCGGTATTGATAGATGTGCTTGATGCTCTCGAATGAAACAATCATTTTGGAGACATACTGATTGCAGCGCGAGCACTCGCCTGAAGCGAGTCCTTCTTCCCGCATCCTCTTCACAAAAACTGAGAGACTGGAAAAAGCGGCGTAAACACGCTTTTCATGTTCAGGCATCTCGCTGACCGGGTTTTTAAACATCTCCCGGCAGCTCGTCATGAGGTCAATCAGGACACACTCCACATGGCGTAGACGCGCTGGGCTCTGATCGGGCAGCCAGTCGCGGGCGGCGAAATAAAGCGCACGGCCATGAGCCTTGATCGTTCCATAATCGTCGAGCGCATTTTCCCGGCGCTTATAGGCGTGACCAATCGAAAAAACGATCGGGAAGACAACCGCCGTTGAAATTAGCGTGAGCGGAAAGTCAGCCGTAACGGTGAAACGCAAGGCCGCCCAGGTTGACGCAATCGCCAGAAGACTGATCAGCGCCGTCTTGCGGTTGAGGATGAGCAGGAGACTATTGATCTTGTACATGGGCCGGAAACATAAGGCCCTTCAGTTGCCAGCGCGTTAAGTTAATGCGCGCTTAACCTCGCGGAATTTCAAACGCCTTGAGCTTGTCGAGGACACTTCCTTGAAGCTCCTCAGGGGCCGCCATCTTATCAGTCGCCCAGGCATATAGCTCCCGATCATTTTGTCTTAGCAGGGCTTCAAGCTGGTCCAGTTCGCCGGCCTCCATGTCGCCGAGATGCGCCTTCGCAAAACCGCCGATAAGAAGGTCCGCTTCTTTAAAGCCGCGATAGGTTGCCAGATATAAAAGCCGCTTGCGCCGAATATCAATGGTTTCACTCATGCTTCGCCGCCTGTCATGGCGCGGATAACGCCAATGATCGCCTCTTTCTGGGAATGGTGAAGCGCATGCCCGGTATCAGGCAGCAGCAAAAGCGACGCGCCGTCAATTTCTGTCGCGAGTTGTTTTGAATGAACATCCGGACTGACTGTGTCATCGCTTGTGCCCGTTACAATGGCGACCGGCAGCGTCAATGTTTCGTAGCGATCCTGCTGCGCGATGATTTCAGCCTTGAGATGGGCAATGTCCGCAGCGTTGGATTTAAAGTCATGGGGGCGAAACAACAGCGAAAGTCCGCTTTTTTCGTAATAGCCTTCCGGCGGCGTATCAGGCGCAAAGGAGCTGGCGACATTCTTTTCCGCAGATAAAGACCCGTAAGGCGGGATCACAAACCGGCGCAAAAGAAAGCCCGCGACGGGCCAGCCGGAGACTTTGTTGTACCAGGCAATGCCGCCCGGCCATTCATGACTGACCGCCGCCAACAGGACGAGCCCGCTCATCTCCTCCTGATAGTCAAGCGCATAGCGCAACGCCACGGCGCCGCCAAAACTCTGGCCGACCACCACCGGGTTCTCGACCCCGAGCGCGTCGGCGGCTCCCTTGATCAGCCGGGCTTGCGTCTCCAGCCGCCAGCCATCTTCAGGCCGGGAGGAATACCCCCGCCCCGGCCGGTCGATCAGAATGACGCGATGATCCGCAGACAGACGATCCCCAAGCGCCATCTTCATATCGCGCAGGTTTACGCTGGCGCCGTGAATCAAGATCAGCGGCGGATATGCGCTTTCACGCGGCCCCAAATCCATAAAGTGGATCTGCTCCCCCTCAATATCGAGGAATCCCCCAATCGCAGGCGCGCTCTTTTGCGCCGACCACGTCGCGCAACCGGAAAGCCCTGTCAGCGCAGCGACGATAAAAAGGGCGATCAGGAGGCTCACGCGCATTCCGGTCTACATCTCGCCTGGCGCCGCTTCGACGATGGGATAAAAGTCATCGGCTTTCAGGCTCGCGCCGCCAACAAGGGCGCCATTGACGTTGGAGATAGCGAGAATTTCTTTTGCATTGCCGGGCTTCACCGAGCCGCCATAAAGAAGGCGCGTGCCTTCAGGCGTTTTCGACCGGATGAAATCGTGCATCTCGGCGATATCGTGATTGGTCGGCGTCAGGCCCGTTCCGATGGCCCAGACCGGCTCATAGGCGACCACATAGGTTTCACCGGTTTCAGGCAGTGAGCCTGCGAGCTGTGCGCCGACAACGTCCAGCGCCTTGCCGCCTTCACGTTCGTCTTTGGTCTCGCCGACACAGATGATCGGCGTCAGCCCGGCGCGGAACGCGGCTTCCGCCTTGGCCTTAACGACGGCGTCAGTTTCGCCGTGATCGGCGCGGCGTTCGGAATGGCCGACAATTACATAAGCGGCGCCGGCGTCAGCCAGCATTTCCGCGCTGATGTCCCCGGTATGGGCGCCGCTGGCCTTGGGGTGACAGTCTTGCCCACCAATCTGGATCGCCTCATCGGAATAGCTGGCGGCGAAGGCGGCGACGAGGGTCGCGGGCGGACAGATAAGAACCTCGCGATCGTCAGGGGCCGAGCCCCCGAGCTTGCCGATCAGGGCGTCGATTTCCCCCTTCGCGGCGGCCAGTCCGTTCATCTTCCAATTCCCGGCGATCAGCGGTTTCATGGGCTCTGGTTCCCTTCATATTGACGGCTTTGGGCCGGGGTAAGCGATGCGACGGGGCCTGTCCAGTCGGCGAGGCCAGCTATGGACCGGCACGGCCTTGCCGTCGGCACAGGGCGCCACTAGGTTACGCCGCAATTTTGGAATACGGCCAATGATTTGGCCGATAACTCGAGGCGGTATCAATGCTCAGTCAGGTTCGCGGCGCGCTCAAAGGGGCGGTAGCCTGGATCGTCATCATTCTTCTGGTTGCGGCTTTTGCCTTGTGGCAGGTGCCGAATGCATCGCAGCTGCTCGCCAACTCGGCGGTTACTGTGGGGAATGAAAGCTTTTCTCAGCGCACGGTCAGCAGTGAGTTCGACCAGACCTTCCAGCGCGCCTCGCGTGAGTCCGGCGGCGGGCTCACCCGCGAAGAGGCTGTCGCAAGCGGCATGGCCGGACAGGTGGTCGACCGTCTCGTCACGCAATCGGCGCTCGACCAGTATGCTCAGAAGATGAACCTCGCCCTGCCGCGCTCGGCGATCCGCGATTACCTTCAGGAAAGCGAGATATTCCAGAATCCGGCGACCGGCGCCTTTGACCGGACAACGCTGGAAAACATTCTATTAAGCAACGGGCTGACCGTGAAGCAGTTCGAAACCATGATGCATGACGACTTACGCCGGAGCCAATTGGTGGAAGCGCTGGTGTCGGAAGCCTCGGCGCCGGACAGTTTGATGGATGCGATGGTCCTGCGCGAAACTGAACGCCGCCGCGTCGCTTACCTCACGGTGACAGACGAGATGTCCGGTGAGGCCGCAGAGCCCACGCCGGAAGATCTTCAGACCTACTATCAGGAGAATAAAGAGGTCTTCACGGCGCCCGAATACAGAACGTTCGACCTTCTGGTTTTGCGCGCGGAGGATTTCCGCGACGGCCTTGAAGCGCCGGAAGATGAAATGCGCCGCCTTTATGAAGCAGGCAAGGACCGGCTCTATTCCACACAGGAAACCCGCACCCTTTATCAGATCACCTATGAAACAGAGGCGGAGGCCGAAGCCGCCGTCGCTGATCTGGCTCAGGGCGAAAACTTTGAAAGCCTCGCGCTGGAACGCGGCATGACGCTCGACGCGGTGACGTTTGCCGACGCCACCCAAAGTCAGATCGTGGACCCCGCGGTTGGCGCCGCAGCCTTTGAAACAGGCGTCGAGGAAGGCGCTGTCGTCGGGCCTGTGCGCAGCCTGTTCGGCTGGACAGTGGCGCAGGTCGCCGGGGTGACGCCGGGCGAAGAGCGCTCATTTGAGGAAGTGCGCCCCGAGCTTGAAGCCTCGTTCCTCGACAATGATGTGCGCCGCCGTATGCAGGACGCTCTCGACGAGATCGAGGAAGTCCGCGACACCGGCGCCGAATTGGCCGAGGCTGCGGAAGCGGCCGGCTACACACTGGAAACCTACGGTCCCATCGATCGTGTCAGCTTTGCGCCAGGCGGCGCCATCATCGACAAGGTGCCCGGGGAAGCGATCGCCGAAGCCTTTCAGCTTGATGAGGGCGAACAGAGCGAGGCGCTGCGCCTTGTCACCGAAGACGGTTATTTCTTTGTCTCCTTACGTGAAATCACGCCTCCGGCGCTAAAACCCTATGACTATGTCGAGGCGGAAGTGGAGGAGCGCTGGCGCGCCGACGAGCGCCGTGAGCGTATCGAAAACACCGTCTCCGCCATTCGCGAAGCAGTGGCGGCGGGCGAAAGCCTGAACGACGTCTCGGACACCTATGGCCGCGCGCCGATTGAACTTGTGATCGACCGCCGGTTCACCAATGAGGTGATCAACAAGCCGTTCAACGAAAAGATATTCTTCGCCAAACTCAATGATCTCGTAGCAAGCTCTGTCGGGAATAATGGCGCGCAGGTGATCGCGGAAGTGCGTGAGATCGGCTATGGCCGCAGCGCCATTTCCCCTGCAGAGGAGGCGCGCCTCGCCGAACTGGTTGGCATGCAGCTCGACCAGGAATTGATCTCGGCCTTTGTCGAAGGCATCCGCGAGGATTACGGCGTCAAGATCAATCAAACCCAGATCGACGCGATCTTTAGCGACGGATTCTAACCTGCCGTGAGCGTAAGTCCCGATTTTGAAAGTTTTGAGCGGACTTATGCTGACGGGCGCCCGCAGTTAATCTGGCGCAGCCTTGTCAACGATCTCGAAACGCCGGTCTCTGCCTATCTGAAACTCGCGGCCAACCGGAAGAATGCGTTTCTGCTGGAATCCGTTGAAGGCGGCGAACAGCTCGGGCGTTTTTCGATCATTGGTTTCAAGCCCGATATCATCTGGCGCGCTGACGGCGCCCGGTCGCAGATCAACCGCGACGCCGCCGTCGATGTGACTGCATTCAAGCCTGAGGACGGTCCGGCGCTCGAAAATCTGAAACGGCTGCTCGCCGAATCCGAAGTGACGCCGCCCGAAGGCGCGCCGCCCATGGCCGCCGGCGTGTTCGGCTATCTCGGCTACGATATGGTGCGCCAAATGGAGCGCCTCGGCCCGAAACCGGAAGGCGGTCTTGGCGCGCCGGATGCGCTTTTCATCCGCCCAACCATCGTGGCGATCTTCGACAATGTGCGCCAGGAAATCAGCCTGTTCTCACCGGTGCGGCCTGAACCGGGCTTGCCCGCGCGCGCCGCCTATTCCCGCGCGGCCGAACGCCTTGCCGACGCTATTTCGGATTTGCAAGCGCCTCTGGCCGAAGCGCGCAGCCCTATTGATGAGACCGCGCTGGACGCGCCGCAAAAATCAAATACGCCTGAAGCCGATTACAAGGCGATGGTGACGCGCGCGAAAGACTATATCAGCGCTGGCGATATTTTTCAGGTTGTGCTGAGCCAGCGCTTCTCCCGACCATTCGATGCGCCGCCCTTTTCCCTTTACCGTGCGCTCAGGCGATCGAACCCCTCGCCTTTCATGTTCTATTTTAATTTCGACGATTTTCATGTGATCGGATCGAGCCCGGAGATTCTGGTGCGCGTGCGCGATGGTGAAATTACTATCCGTCCTATCGCTGGCACCCGTCCGCGCGGCGCGACGCCCCAGGAAGATAACAGGCTGGCGGAAGAACTCATCAATGATCCGAAAGAGCGCGCGGAGCATCTGATGCTGCTCGATCTTGGCCGCAATGATGTCGGAAGATCGGCGGCGATTGGCACGGTGAAAGTCACTGACCGTTTCACTATAGAGCGCTACAGCCACGTCATGCACATCGTCTCCAATGTGGTCGGCCGTCTGCGCGATGGCGAGCATCCCGTGAATGCCGTCGTCAGCGGTTTTCCGGCGGGCACCGTTTCCGGCGCGCCGAAAATTCGCGCCATGGAGATTATCGACGAACTCGAAAAAGACGCGCGCGGCGTTTACGCCGGGGCCATCGGCTATTTCTCCGCCAACGGCAATGTCGACACCTGCATCGCGTTGCGCACCGCAGTGGTCAAAGACGGGACCATGTATGTGCAGGCGGGCGCCGGTATCGTCGCGGATTCCGACCCGGCCTCGGAGCAGGCTGAATGCGAGAACAAGGCGAAGGCTTTGTTCGCAGCGGCTAAATCCGCCCTCGCCCGCGAAGGCAATCGTTGATTACCCGGCACGTCGCCGTCAATTTTGCGACGAATTGCTCGCCTCTTGCGATAAAGCCCTCGGCTCCCGGCGCGAATATGCCTTAAAACCCTCTCAGGCTGCGCGTATATCACACGCGCTCAAAAGATTATGGAAGGGGCAACCTATATGATGAAATCACTCAAAGCCGCATTGGTGGCGACTACGGCTTTCGCTGCGCTGTCAGGCGCTGCTGTCTACGCACAAACGGCGGAGCCCGCAGCGACGGAAACCGCGCAAACCGAAGACGAACGCCTCTCCGCGTTTTTCGAAGAAATTTTCCAGCGCAATCTTGCAAACAGCCCGATCTTCCAGGCCCAGATGGGTATGAAGACAGAGCGCTATGGCGAATGGGATGACTTCTCCGATGCTGAAGCGATCCGTCAGAATGAAGAAACGAAAGATGACCTGAGCCGCCTTCGCGCGGAATTCGACTACGACAAACTCTCTGAGCAGTCAAAAGTCAGCTACCGGATTTTTGAATTCCTTCAGGAACGCGCGATTCAGGGGTTCGATTATCGTTTTCATGGCTACGCCTTCTCGACCATGAATAATCCGTCGACCTTCCCGGCGACGTTCCTCCAGAACATCCATCGCGTTGATAATGTGTCCGACGCGGAAGCCTATGTCTCGCGTATCAACCAGCTCGATGTCGCCATGGAGCAATTGATCGAAGGCATTGATATGGCTGCAGAGCGCGGCATTGTCCCGACGTCATTTTCATTCGACCCTGTGCTTGAAGACACTGCAAATATGCTCACCGGCGCACCGTTCGATGATAGCGGCGAAGACAACGCCATTTATGCGGATTTCAAGACGAAGGTTGACGCGCTCGAAATTTCCGCAGCGGAAAAGGCCCGCCTCATTTCTGAAGCCGAAGCCGCGCTGACCGGCCCCTACAAAACGGCCTATGAAAACTTCATCGCCAAGGTGGAAAGCCTGCGCGATCAATCGCACGGCCCGAACGGCGTCTGGGCGTTGCCGCAGGGTGAGGAATATTACGAAAACCAGATCGCCTTCTGGACCAGTGAGAAAGACCTTTCCGCGGCCGAGATTCACAAGATCGGCCTCAAGGATGTGAAACGCATCCGCAAGGAAATGCAAAAGATCATCAAACAGGTGGGATTTGACGGTTCCCTGTCTGAGTTCTTCACCTTCCTGCGCACTGATCCGTCGAATTTCTTCCCGAACACTGATGAAGGCCGTCAGGCTTATCTGGATCAGTCAAAAGCCTATATCGACTCGATCTATGCGGATGTGGACAAATATTTCAATATCCTGCCGAAAGCGCCGCTTGAAGTGCGCAAGGTCGAGGAGTGGCGTGAAGAAACAGCGCCGATCGCGTTCTACAACCGTCCGTCCCCGGATGGATCGCGCCCGGGCATCTACTACGTCAATCTGAAAGACATGACGACTAAACAAAAGCATGAGATGGAAACCGTCGCCTATCACGAAGGCGCGCCGGGCCACCATTTCCAGATTGCAATCCAGCAGGAACTGACCGGCGTTCCCACCTTCCAGAAATTTGCATTCTTCGGCGCCTATACCGAAGGCTGGGGGCTTTACGCCGAGCGCCTCGCCAAGGAGGAAGGGCGTTTCACCGATCCGATGCAGGATTTCGGACGGCTCCAGAATGAGATGCTGCGGGCCTGCCGTCTTGTTGTAGACACCGGCGGACACTCCAAGAAGTGGACGCGCGAGGAAATGATCCAATACATGCTCGACAACAACCCGATGACCGAGGAAGACGCCACGAAAGAAGTCGAGCGCTATCTCGACATGCCGGGTCAGGCGCTCTCCTACAAGATCGGCATGATCAAGATCCTCGATCTGCGTGAGAAAGCGAAAAAGGAGCTGGGCGATGATTTCGATCTGCGCGATTTCCACGATGTCGTTTTGAAAAACGGCGCCGTCGCGCTGCCGATCCTCGAAGAGCTTGTCGACGCTTACATCGCCGAGAAAAAAGCGGCGTAACGACAACGTTCAGACCAGAATGTCAGACTAGAAAAAGAGCGCTTCGGCGCTCTTTTTTTGTCGCGTCTTAAAGGCGAAGCCCAGGCGCCGCGGCATAGGCTTGCGGTTCGTCCGCGGGCTCCACGCGGCGCAAGCCGCTGGCGAAGATCAGGTCATATCCGCGCGCGGGCGCTGTGGTGAGCCATGGACCAAGCACGTCGATCGTTTCCGGATGGGGATGGCCAATAGCCACGACATAGCCCGTTTCCCTGGCGATGCGTTCGGCGAGAGAGAGTTGGGCTTTCACAGAGTCGGCGTGGCCAACATCATTATCCAGAAACACATCCCGTGAGAAAATTTCAATGCCCAGTTCCTTGGCGGCCTGACGCGCGGCGCTGTCCGGGGTCGTCACCGAGTCGAGAAAAAAGACGCCGCGATGATCAAGATAACCGAGAATGGTCTTCATCACAGCAATGTCTTCGGTAAGCTTCGAGCCCATATGATTGTTAACCCCGGTGTAGCCCGCGAACCGGTCGAGATTCCATTCCAGCGATTTCAGGAACTCCCCGCCGGTCATGCCGGCTTTAAGAGCATGTGGCCCGGGATCAGCGTCGCCGCGCGGCTCCATAGGTAGATGCAGCATCACTTCGGCGCCGGCCTTGCGCGCCGCATCAGCAAGCTCGCGGACCTTCCCCGCATAAGGCAGGAAGGAGTAAGTCACCGGTCCGGGAAGGTTCAGCGCCCGTTCTGAGTTGCGGCGGTCAACGCCCATATCGTCTAGAATGATCACGATCTTGGGCCGCGCGGCAGGCTGCACATAAGCGGGCAGCCGTCCCTCAGGCGGACGCAGGCGCTCCGGCGCGCCCGACACGATTTCGGCAATGATCCGGTCCCGTTCAGCGCGGGCGGGGTCTTCAACGATTTCGGCGTGTTGGGAGGGCGCCCGCACGATTGCTGATGCGGTCGCGCCGCGCTGGCCCAGATAGGCGGAAAGCGCGCCGACAAGCACGCCTGCGAAGGCCATCGCCACGGTGGCGATAAGGCCGGCATTGCCTGCTCTGTCACCGGGAAACCGGGCGCCCATGATGGTCTTTCTGCGCATTCGCGTCATTGTTCCCGCCGCCGCATGCAAAACCAAAGGCTTGCGCCCTTCCGCATCGGCGTTAAATCATTCTCCCAACAGATCACTATTACTGATTCTCGGGCCCAATGATCCTGCTGATCGACAACTATGACAGTTTCACCTTCAACCTTTTTCACCTGATTGGGGAATTGGGGGAAGAGGTGACCGTTGTTCGCAATGACGCCGTGACGGCGGCGCAGGCGCTGGATATGGGGGCTGAAGCGATTGTCCTGTCCCCGGGCCCCTGCACCCCCAACGAGGCCGGGATTTGCCTCGATCTTGTGGCGGCGGCGGCGGAAAAGCGGGCGCCGCTATTCGGGGTCTGTCTCGGCATGCAGTCCATCGCCCAGAGCTTCGGCGGCTCCATCATCCGCGCAGACCGCCTGATGCATGGCAAAACTTCGGATATCACCCATCAGGGGGAAGGCGTCTTCGCCGGGCTGCCCTCTCCTTTCATCGCGACGCGCTATCACTCGCTGGTCGCCGAACGCACCAGCCTGTCCAACGCCCTGACCGTCACCGCGACGGCGGCGGATGATAACGAGATTATGGGGCTCGCCCATCGCGATCTGCCCATCATGGGCGTTCAGTTCCACCCGGAAAGCATCGCGACAGAGCATGGCGCGCAGATGTTCTCCAATTTCCTGGCGGCGGTCCGCTCATGAGTTCTTTCACCCCGCATCTTCAGCGCGCGACGTCTGGCGCGCCCTTGTCCGCCGCCGAGATGCGCGACGCGATGAATGCGCTCTTTTCCGGCGAGGCGAGCGATATTGAAATCGCCGGTTTCCTTGCGGCGTTGCGCGCGCGCGGCGAGACAGTGGAAGAGATCGCGGCGGCGGCCATGGCGATGCGCGATCACGCCCTGAAGGTGGATGCGCCCGATGATGTTATCGACACTTGCGGCACAGGCGGCGATGGCGCCGGAACTTACAATATCTCAACCGCGTCAGCGCTGATCGTTGCAGGCTGCGGCGTGCGAGTGGCAAAGCACGGCAACAAGGCTCTGTCATCGAAATCCGGCTCGTCGGAAGTGCTCGAAGCGTTAGGCGTCAGGCTCGACATTTCGCCGTCGCAGATCACTCGCTGTATTGAGAAAGCGAATGTGGGCTTCATGTTCGCGGCGCTGCACCACAAGGCGGTTGGTCATGTGGCGGCGGCCCGAAAGGGTCTCGGCGTCAGAACCCTTTTCAATGTGCTAGGTCCCCTTTCCAATCCGGCCGGGGCCAAGCGTCAGGTTATGGGCGTGTTCGCCCGCGATCTCTTGCGCCCCATTGCCGAAGTGATGCCGCTCCTCGGCGTCACCCGCGCCTGGGTGGTGCATGGAAGCGACGGCCTCGACGAATTGACGACAACGGGCGTCACTTATGTTGCCGCGCTTAAAGACGGTGCTGTGACGGAATTTGATGTCAGCCCTGAGGATGCCAGGTTAAACCGCGCTAGAGCAGCCGATCTCGCCGGCGGCGATCCGTCGGAAAACGCGGCGGCGCTGTGGCGCCTGCTGGAGGGCGAACCATCCGCCTATCGCGATATCGCCGTCTTGAACGCGGCGGCGGCGCTGATTGTTGCGGACAGGGCCGATAATCTCGACGCCGCTGCCCGTTTGGCGGAGCAGGCGATCGATAGCGGCGCAGCTATGGGCGCGCTGCAAAGACTGGTTGAGTGCTCGAACCAATGACCATTCTCGACGACATCATCGCCTATAAGAAAACCGAAGTAGCGCAGGCGAAAGCGAGCGCGCCTATCGCCGCCATTGACGCGCTGGCGAAGAACGCCGGGCCCGTTCGGGGCTTCCGCCGCGCGCTGGAGAAGAGGAGCGCCAATGGCTTCGCCCTCATCGCCGAGGTAAAAAAGGCGAGCCCCTCCAAAGGTCTTATTCGCCCCGACTTCGATCCGGCGGCCATCGCCCGCGCCTATGAGGATGGCGGCGCGGCCTGTCTTTCCGTGCTGACCGACGGGCCGAGCTTTCAGGGCGATCCGGCGTTCCTGAGGCAGGCCCGCGAGGCGACTCAACTGCCCGCCCTGCGCAAGGATTTCATGATCGACCCTTATCAGGTCGCCGAGGCCAGAGCCTGGGGCGCGGACTGCATTCTCCTGATTATGGCCTGTCTTTCGGACGCACAGGCTGCCGAGCTGATGGCCGCGGCCGCGCAGTTCGACCTCGACGTGTTGGTAGAGACCCATGACGAAGAAGAGATGGCGCGCGCTATTAAGCTTAACGCCAATCTTATCGGCGTAAACAACAGAAATCTCACGACTTTTGAGACCTCTCTTAACACCACATCGAGGCTCGCTGCGCTAGCGCCGGCCTCTGCGCTGCTTGTCAGCGAAAGTGGAATCAACAACCACGCAGACCTCGTCCGGCTTTCAGGCGACGGCGCCACAGCCTTTCTGGTAGGCGAAAGCCTCATGCGGCAGCAAGATGTAAAGGCCGCAACAAAAGCGCTCCTCCACCCTGTTTCTATTGCCTGATTTCATTTCGCCAGTTGACGGCCCTGTGGAACAACCATAGAACATCGTTGTTGTTTTGTTCTTGTGTCGTTTCGGGCGTGCAAACAGCCATTGGTTGAATGCCCCGCGCAGCAAGAACCTCCAACGGGCCGCGCTGGGGAAAACCTCTCCTGATGCAGGACCCGCAAAAAGAAGTGCGAGGGCGGAAATGCTCACCAAGAAGCAGCATGAATTGCTGATTTTCATCAATGACCGGCTTAGCGAAACCGGTGTCTCGCCGTCATTCGACGAGATGAAAGAGGCGCTGGACCTGCGCTCGAAATCCGGCATCCACCGGCTGATCACGGCGCTGGAGGAGCGTGGCTTTATTCGCCGCCTGCCCCACCGCGCCCGCGCGCTTGAGGTGTTGAAAATGCCGGAGGACGCCAAGGCGGACGTCCGGCCCAGTGTTGCTCAAAGCCCGGCGCAAAAGGGTTTCCGTCCATCTGTCGTGTCGAGCCCGGATTTCAAACGTGGAAGATCCGCGCCGCAGCAGGTGTCAGCCCCGGCGGCCGGCGTTGTCGACCTTCCCGTTCTCGGGCGCATCGCCGCCGGCACGCCGATCGAGGCGATCCAGCACGAGGTGGACCGGTTCTCCGCGCCGGAAGCGTTTATCGGCAAGGGCGATCACTACGTACTCGAGGTGCAGGGAGAATCCATGATCAACGCCGGCATCGAGGATGGCGATTTCGTCGTCATAAAGCGCTGCTCCGATGCGGAGAACGGCGCGATTGTCGTCGCGCTGGTCGACGACGAGGAAGCCACGTTGAAGCGTCTGCGCCGCAAGGGCGCCTCCGTCGCGCTCGAAGCTGCGAACCCCGCCTTTGAGACCCGCATTTATGGCCCGGACCGCGTTGCGGTGCAGGGCAAGCTCGTGGGACTGATGCGGCGGTACAATTAACCGCCGCCCGTCCACGGCCTGTTTCCGCGCAGTTCATTCGCGGAGAGCACCTTCAGCGATCCATCTTCTCCGACCCAGACCGCATGGGCGCCGCGATTCCACGCCGATCGCCGGTCGATGAGGATTGCGTTGCACGCGCGCCAGTCGGCGCTGCTGGCGGGAAAAAACGCAACCACCAGATCGGCGCGCTGACAATCTTCGCCGAGGCTCGCCGGGTCCTCAACAAAGGCGGCTGTGATGACAGCGCTATCCGTAATGTCTCCGGCGCACCCGGCCGGGTCGCAGGCGAGAATCTCCGACAACGGCTCCGGTTTTACCCTTTCAATGTCGAGCCCAGCCGCTTCCTCCCAGATGCTCGCGGCGAATTTCTCCCGGCGCGTTGAATGAACGTAAAGCGTGGACTCGCCCTCCCCGTTTTGAGCGACGATTCCGGCGTTCAGCCCGGTGGGCGAGACAAACAGCAATGGCGGGCGGGCGCTCGTGACCAAAAGAGCAGCGGCGGGTATGGCGGCGAGCCCCGCCAGCCGCCACGGCGCGCGCGAAAGGCACAACCATAGGCCGCCGATGGTGAGGGCGATCATCGCCGATTGCGGCCATTGCGGCGTAGTTGAAACAGCGCCGTCGAGCCCGGCGACACCGCTGGCGATGTTCAGCACCAGCTCCATCCACCAGGCCGCTGCGCGCCATGCCCATCCATCGAAACCGAGCGGCGCCAGCAACAAAGCCGCGACGGCGAAGGGTACGATGAAAAAACCCATCAGCGGCATCGCCGCCATATTGGCGGGCAGGGAATAGAGCGCGACGCGATTGAAGTGATAAAGCGCGTAGGGCGCAGTCGCGAGCGCGGCGATGATGTCGGTCACGGCCAGAGCAATTCCATAGCGGCGCAACCTCGCGCCCCAGGTGAAACTTCGGCCCGGATCGGCGCGCGCGCCAAGCCATTCATAAGCGGCGATCAGCGCTGTCACCGCAGCGAAAGACATCTGAAATCCGGGGCTGAACAAGGCCTCCGGCGTAGTTAGGAGAATAATCACCGCTGCAATCGCAACATTGCGCAGAGACAGAGCGCGCCGGTCCACAAGGATAGCAATAAACATGATCGCCGCCATGATGAAGGCGCGGCGCGCCGACCATCCGCCCCCGGATAAAATCAGATAGAAAACGCCTGATAACAACGCCGCTCCGGCCGCCCATTTCTTAATAGGATAGCGCAGCGCTATGGGCTCCACCGCCGCCAGTCCAAATCTCACCGTGAAATAGACGAGCCCCGTCGCCAGCCCCATATGAAGGCCGGAAATCGCCAGCAAATGCGCAAGACCCGCATCGCGCAGCGCCGCTTCGGCGCGGTCTGTAATGGCGCCGCGCTTGCCCGTGACGATCGCAGCGAGGATCGCCCCGCCTTCCTTATGATTGTGCGTCGCCTCGATAATGCGCGCTGCAAGATTAACGCGCATGGTCTCGACGCCAGCCGCCAGTCTTTCCCGAAATGTTCTAGGGGCGTCCGGATCTGCAACCGGCGCAGAAACTGCGAACCCCACGGCGCCGATGCGCTGGAAATAGAGCTGGCGCGCAAAGTCAAAAGCGCCTGGCGCAACCGGCGGCGGCGGCGGCGACAAGCGCGCGCGTACGCTGATGAGGTCGCCGGGCCTGACATCAAACTCTTCACCGCGCCAGGTGAGGCGCGCCCGCGCCGGGATTTCGTCGGCTTCGAGATCTTCAACATTGGTGAGCGCGATGACGTAGCGCCGCTGACGCGCACTTTCCTCAACGGAGACGAGCCGCCCTGTGACTTCTGCAAAGCCAAGCTCGCGCGTTAATTGCGGTGCAGCGGTTTGTGCTGTGCGCCAGTCGGCGGCGACAAAGCCGAGCGCCACAAACATCAATGTCGTCAGAACGCGCTGAAACGGCGAACGCCAAAAGGAAAGCCCGGCGAGAAGGACCAGCGCCGCAACACCCATGGCCCAGTCGGGCTCTGCTCTCAGCCCGAAATAAAGCCCGGCGCCGAGGCCGATGGCGGCCGGCGTCCACAGGGTAAGGCGCGCAAAATCCATCGCCGCCCAGCGCCGGACAGCCTGACCGGAGAGGTAGGCGACCCGCGAAAACGGCGGCGCATGCGCGAAATCCTCGCCAACAGAAGCCAATTTCAAGGGATCAGCGGTCATTTGCACTGGCCCCAAAGGCATAGGCGCCGGGGACCCCTCATGTTATCCCGCGCCCGCAACACCGAAACGCAACAAGAGGAGCCGGTCGCTTTAGTATGGCCGATAATCAACAGCCTGTCGTCACCCGCTTCGCCCCCTCGCCTACGGGCTATCTCCATATTGGCGGCGCGCGGACGGCGCTTTTCAATTGGCTCTATGCGCGTGGGCGCGGCGGCAAGTTTCTCCTGCGTATCGAGGATACGGACCGGGCGCGTCACACCCCGGAGGCAGTGCAGGCGATTATTGACGGGCTATCATGGCTCGGTCTCGACTGGGACGACGAGCCGGTTTCTCAATATGAACAGGCGCCGCGTCATGTGGAAATCGCCAATCAGCTGCTCGCCGAGGGCAAGGCCTATCGCTGTTACCTGACGCCGGATGAGATCACGACCGCACGCGACCAGGCAAGGACCGATGGGGTTCGCTTTGAAAGCCCGTGGCGCGACGCGGACCCGGCCTCCGCGCCGAACGGACCGTTCTCCATCCGCTTCAAGGCGCCGCGTGACGGAGAGACCATCGTCGAGGACGCTGTGCAGGGCCGCGTGGCGTTCCCAAACTCGGCGATCGACGATCTCATCATTCTGCGTTCCGATGGCGGGCCAACCTATAATCTTGCTGTCGTCGTTGACGATCACGACATGAAGGTAACCCATGTCATTCGCGGCGACGACCATTTGAACAACGCTGCGCGCCAGACGCAAATCTATCGCGCGCTTGACTGGCCGCTGCCCGTTTTCGCGCATATTCCGCTGATCCATGGCAGCGACGGCGCGAAACTCTCAAAGCGCCATGGCGCTCTTGGCGTCGAGGCTTATCGAGATCAGGGCTATCTGCCGGAAGGGTTGTTCAATTATCTTCTCCGTCTCGGCTGGGCTCATGGCGATGAGGAGATCATCCCTTATCAAAAAGCCAAACAGCTTTTCAATCTCAAGGGGATCAACAAAGCGCCGGCGCGGCTTGACCTCGACAAACTCAACCATGTGAACGCGCATTACGTTGCAGCGCTGAGCGATGAAGAGTTTGTGCGCTGGGCGACGCCGTTTCTCGAAAATGCTGGAATTGATCTTTATACGGAGAACATGGCGCGGCTCCAGCGCTCTGCGGCTTTTCTCAAGACCCGTTGCGCAACACTCGCCGATGTCGTTGCAGCGTCCGAATTCCTGTTCCTGACGCGTCCGCTAACGATTGAGGGCAAGGCCGCCAAGCCGCTGCGTAAAGACGGGGCGACCGATATCCTTAACGATCTTAACCAAGCCCTTGAGACAGAGGCTGTCTGGGCCTCTCCCGAGACGCTGGACGAGACCCTGCAGGCCTTTGCCGCCGCCAAAAATGTCGGTTTTGGGGTCGTGGGACCGCCAGCGCGGGCGGCGCTGACCGCCGGACGGCCTTCGCCGGGGCTGGGCGAAGTGCTATATGGGCTGGGTAGAGACGAATCACGCTCACGGCTTGCTGATCAGGCTGGATGACGTGGGACTGGAAACCCTTGTGCAAACTGGCTAGTGTGCGCCGCAACATGCGTTGATGCGTTGCAAAAAGAAAAGGCTATATCCATGAAAAGCGATTTAAAACAATCGGATACGGCAAGCTTTACGGTCAATGGAATAACCGCCGAACTGCCCGTTTTCAAAGCGACTCACGGTCCAGACGTCGTCGACATCAGGGCGCTATACAAACAGACCAAGGCTTTCACTTTCGATCCTGGCTACACATCGACAGCGAGCTGTGAGTCGAAGATCACCTTCATCGACGGCGATGAAGGCGTACTTCTCTATCGCGGCTATCCCATCGACCAGCTCGCGGAGAATTCCGACTTTCTCGAAGTCGCGTATCTCCTGCTTAATGGCGAACTGCCGAGCAAGGCGGAGCGTCAGCGCTTCGATACGTCCATCACGCACCACACCATGGTGCATGAACAACTGAAGAATTTTTACTCGGGCTTCCGGCGCGATGCGCACCCGATGGCGATCATGGTCGGCGTAGTCGGCGCGCTTTCCGCCTTCTATCACGACTCAACAGACATCAACGATCCCTATCAGCGCCGCGTTGCGATCCACCGCATGATTGCGAAAATGCCGACAATCGCCGCGATGGCGTATAAATATTCAACCGGCCAGCCATTCGTGTTTCCGCGTAACGATCTCGATTTTACATCGAACTTCATGCGCATGTGTTTTGCTGTGCCGGCGGAAGAATATGAACTCAATCCAGTCCTTTGCGATGCACTCGACAAGATTTTCATTCTTCACATGGACCATGAACAGAATGCGTCGACCTCGACTGTGCGTCTCGCCGGGTCTTCCGGCGCCAACCCGTTCGCTTGTATCGCGGCGGGCATTGCTTCTCTGTGGGGCCCTGCGCATGGCGGCGCCAACGAAGCGGCGCTCAACATGCTGGAAGAGATCGGCTCGGTCGACAAGATTCCGGAATATATCGCCCGCGCCAAAGACAAGGACGATCCGTTCCGCCTGATGGGCTTTGGCCACCGGGTTTACAAAAACTACGATCCGCGCGCGAAAGTCATGCGCAAGGCCTGCCACGAAGTGCTCGACGCCCTCAACGTCAAGGACGAACCGCTTCTCGAAGTGGCGATGGAGCTTGAGCGCATCGCCCTTGAAGACCCGTATTTCGTTGAGAAGAAGCTCTATCCGAATATCGATTTCTACTCGGGCATCACGCTTCGCGCGCTTGGCTTCCCGACGGATATGTTCACCGTCCTCTTCGCCCTCGCGCGGACGGTCGGCTGGATCGCCCAATGGCGCGAGATGATCGAAGATCCAAACCAGAAAATCGGCCGTCCGCGCCAGATTTACACGGGCGCTCCCTTGCGCGATTACCTGGAAATCGAAGACCGCTAGGGGCGACATCGCGCGGTTAGGGAGGAGATGCGAGGATGCTTTGGCTGGCCTTGCATATGTGGGCGCTCTTGTTGTCGGCTTTTGTCATTGGCCTCGCGGTAGGCTGGTGGATCTGGGGCCAGCGACAAACCCCGCCTGCTCCCGCCGCGACCGGTGACGCGCCGCTCGGATCGCTTGATCTCGATGGCGACGCCACTCCCACGCCTGCTGGCGGTTCCAGCACGACTTAAACGGAGTTACCGATGATCCCCCGCTACACCCGTCCGGAAATGGCCGCGATCTGGTCAGACGCGTCCAAATACCGGATCTGGTTCGAGATCGAAGCCCATGCGGCGGACCGGCTGGCTGAGCTTGGTGTCATTCCCGCCAGCGCGGCGAAAACCATCTGGGAAAAAGGCGGTAAGGCCGAGTTCGACGTCGCCCGCATTGATGAGATCGAACGCGAGGTAAAGCATGATGTCATCGCGTTCCTGACCCATCTCGCGGAATTCGTCGGCGACGATGCGCGTTTCGTCCATCAGGGCATGACGTCATCGGACGTGCTCGACACCTGTCTTTCGGTGCAGATGACCCGTGCGGCGGATCTGTTGCTCGCCGACATGGACCGGGTGCTCGCGGCGCTTAAAAAGCGCGCGCTTGAACATAAAAACGATGTCTGCGTCGGACGCAGCCACGGCATTCATGCCGAGCCAACGACCTTCGGCGTCAAGCTCGCCGGATTCTACACAGAGTTCGAACGCGGCAAGAAACGCCTCGAAGCCGCGCGCGAAGAGATCGCCGTGTGCGCTATCTCCGGCGCCGTGGGCACCTTCGCCAATATCGATCCGTCGGTTGAGGAATATGTCGCGGACAAAATGGGCCTTTCCGTTGAACCGGTCTCGACGCAAGTGATCCCGCGTGATCGACATGCGGCTTATTTCGCGGCGCTGGGCGTCATCGCCTCCTCTGTTGAGCGTCTGGCGGTCGAGATCCGCCACCTTCAACGCACGGAAGTGCTCGAAGCCGAGGAGTTCTTCTCGAAAGGCCAGAAGGGCTCGTCAGCAATGCCGCACAAGCGCAATCCGGTGCTGACGGAGAATCTCACCGGGCTAGCCCGTCTTGTGAGGATGTCGGTGATCCCGGCCATGGAGAATGTCGCTCTCTGGCATGAGCGCGACATTTCACATTCCTCCGTTGAGCGCGGCATCGGGCCTGATGCGACCGTGCATCTCGACTTCGCCCTGAACCGACTCGCCGGTGTGGTTGAAAAGCTTGTGGTTTATCCGGAGCGCATGCTCGACAACATGAACAGTCTTAACGGCCTCATCTTCTCCCAGCGCGTCCTCCTGGCGCTGACCCAGGCCGGCGCCTCACGCGAGGAGGCCTATTCACTGGTCCAGCGCAACGCCATGCCGGCTTGGCGCGGAGAAGGTCTGTTTCTGGATAACCTCCAGGCTGACAAGGATGTAACAGCGCATCTTTCCGCCGCTGATCTCGAGAGCCTGTTCGATCTCACCTATCACACCAAGAATGTGGATGTGATCTTCAAGCGGGTGTTCGGCTAGACAGCTTAACCGCGCGCTTTGGGCGCGTTGCGAAATAGCCGCGCCATCCCCATAAAGCGCCCATGACCCAAGCAGTTCAGACCTTTGGCGGCGATCAGGACAGGCGCTCATGGGCCTCGGCCATGTCCCGTGGGCTTTCCCACAAATGCCCGCAATGCGGCCGTGGAAAGCTGTTTTCCGGCTATGTGAAAACCAGGCCAGTCTGTGACGCCTGCGGCCTAGATTTCTCCGGACATCGCGCCGATGACGCCCCGCCCTACATCACCATCATCATCGTCGGTCACATCATGATCCCGCTGGCGCTGGCGGCGAAGCAGCTGTTCGATCCGCCGATCACCTTGCAATTCGCGATCTGGCTTCCGCTAATCATCCTTTTCACCTGGGCTTTGTTGCCAGCGTCCAAGGGCGCCATGATCGGACTGCAATGGGCGAATCGCATGCATGGCTTTGCTGGTCCCGACGCCGATCCGGATGCAGATGTTTAATGCTTGCTAAAGGCGAAAAAGCGTAGCTATGGCTTGACACTTAAAAGACCATGAGTATGGTCCGCGCTCATTTTGCGCGATTTTAAGGTCACGAGGAGCGACCCATGGCCAAACCGACAACAGTAAAGATCCGGCTCAATTCGACTGCGAACACCGGCTATTTTTACGTGGCGAAAAAGAACACACGCACGATGACGGAAAAGCTCGTGCTGAAAAAGTACGACCCCGTCGCGCGCAAGCATGTGGAATTCAAGGAAGGCAAGATCAAGTAAGATCGCCCCTCCGCTACGGATTGAAAAGCCGCCCTTG
>JAUHYK010000074.1 GCA_030426465.1 Alphaproteobacteria bacterium | reverse complement strand
TTGTCTTTGAGCCGGGCTTCAGCCAGCAAGCGGCGCTGCTTTTCGGAGAGAACGTCTTGCGGGTTTTGCAAAACCCCGGTCGCGGACACCACGTGATCGGCAGGCGTCGTGATCGAAACATCATAATCGCCGAATTCGAGCGTAAACTCACCGCCGCCTAAAAACGGCTTGTGCAGCCAACCCCCATAATCCGTATAAGCCGCCATCCTCGGGAACCATTGAGCGAGGAAATAGATATAGGTGTCGTTTTCAAACCGCTCATAGCCGCCACGCGCGCCTATCGCCCTTTCTTCGATGATGTCAAACTCCCATGCGATTGAAATGCTTGTACTCGCACCGGATGAAAGCGGCTCAGGCAGGTCGACACGCATCATTGTATCCACAATGAGATATGGCAGATTACCCCCTGCTGAAGACTTTACTTCGTTGATGCGAAAGCCATGATCCCGCTCATGAAACGCCTGATGGCGGCGCAAAGCGCCAAAACTCAGGGCATCAGTTCCGCCGCCCGCTGCATGGCTCGGATCTGCGGTTTCAGAACGCCGCGCAAGGGAGTCATTGCGAAACCGGTTCTGGTCGAGCTGCACCCAGAGATACCGCAACGTATCAGGCGAATTGTTCGTGTACGTTATGATCCCTTCGGCTGCGATGGTCTTGTCCGCTTCGTTGAGGCGGACGGAAATTTTATAATCAGCACGCTGCTGCCAATATTGCGGACCTGGCGCTCCAGCGGCATTGCGGTAGACATTGGGCGTCGGCAGCTCTTGACCAAGTTGCTGAAAGGCGCGCGCACCGGACCCGATTGCCGGATCGTCTTGTGCATGGGCGGCCATCGCTCCGAACTGTGAGAACACAATGATGGTGACAAGGAACAACGCCTTCTGGAACTTAAGATAAGCGGCCATACAAGGTCCTTCACACATTTCTGGGGACTAAAAGATTCTGGAACGAGATATGGGCCTAATCCAAATTGCTGTTGTGTATTAGATACGATACGCCAGCGGAAAGGCAGCGATATCCCAGCATGGATAACACCAATGGACAAGTCGCCTCACAAATCCCAGACATCAGTCATGCGGATTCAACCGTCAATGACACCAAGGAACTATGCCTTTGGGACTACCGGATTCCGTGTGCGCTATTCCGTGTGCGCTATAATGCGCTTCACCCAACTCAATTTGAGCTTGCTTTGTGACGGGGATTGTTAAGTCGTCACTGCCCTGAAAGGGTCTATCTCCTGCAAGGCCGGAACAACGCATGCTCACAGCTTCAAGCTGAGATGCGGGTCGGCAAACATAACCGTAAATCTCAACTGAAAGATTCCAGTGAGCGAGGCGGACACAATTTCGGAAATAATGGCGCGAGTGACGGGACTTGAACCCGCGACCTCCGGCGTGACAGTGCAGCGGTAAGTAATTTGCGCGTGTTTGCCTGAATTTGCTGAAGTTGGATAAATATCTGAAAATAAAAGTATTATATTGATGACGCAGTCCGGAGGTAATGCTACAATTCGCCCCGATTTGAGCGATCTTGCTTACCATACGCTTACCCAGCGACTGGGTAAGCAAGACCGGAACGGACGAAAGCGAGCGGTGAATGCCCCGGATCACCAAGAGCCTGATCGCCTCCTCCCAAACAAAAACCGAGCGCTACTATGTCTGGGACGAAAAACCATGGGGCTTCGGGCTTTCGGTTTTCCCTAGCGGCAGGAAAAGTTTCGTCTTCCAATACCGGACGGCGGAAGGCCGCAGCCGGCGCGCCACCATCGGAAAGGTTGAGTCTCTAACGCTGGATCAGGCGCGCCAGCGCGCGCAGGAAATGTCCGAATGCGTCCGCAAGGGCGGCGATCCGCTGGAGGAGAAAAAAGTCGCACAAGCGGAAATGTCGGTCGGGGAACTCTTCGACGCCTATCTCGCAAGCGAGACTTTCAAAGAAAAGGCAAAGAGCACGCGCGAAACGGACAAAGGCAGAATCGAGAACCACCTGCGCCCCCTGCTCGGCAAGAAATTCGCCCGCAAGCTGACTACCGAGCAGGTAAAAAAAACCCGCCGGGAAATCACTACCGGAAAGACGGCAAGAAACGTAAAAACCGGTTGGCGAGCACGCTCCATCGTTCGCGGCGGCGAAGGGACCGCGCGACAATCCATGCGTATTCTGGCGGCGATTTATTCTTGGGCTGGAAAGGAAGGGCTGGTCGATAAGAACCCCGCCCGAGACGTAGACAAAGGCGGCGACGGCGAGCGCGATATCGTCATGCGTGATGCTGAGGATTACCGGCGCCTGTTCGAAACCCTCGACACGATGGAACGTGAAAGCCGCATCCGGCCCGCTGTGGCTGACATATTCCGGCTAATCGCCCTTACTGGCGCACGGCGCAGCGAAATCACTGGACTTCTCTGGAGTGAGATCGACCTGCAGCGCGGCGTCATCATTAAATCCTCCAAGCGGCACAAGACCGGGAAGAAGACGGCGAAATCACGCATCATCGGGCTGCCTGAACTGGCGCGCGCAATTCTATCGCGCCAGCCAAGCGGCCCACCTGACGGGCCGGTCTTTCCGCCTATGCGCAAAGACGCAGCGGGCCGCGTTTATCCAGTCTCCCGAAAAGGCGAGCCCGGATGCATCAATGTCACCAAAGACTGGCGAGCCGTGCGGACCGAAGCGAAACTCCCTGAAGGAATCGGACTTCATGGTTTGCGCCATTCCCTCGCAACTCATATGGCGATGCAGGGCGCTCAGGCCGCCGAGATCATGGCGGCGCTCGGTCACCGCAAACTCTCAACGTCGCAACGTTACATCCACTATGCAGAGGACGCTCGCGCAGCACTAGCGGAACGAGCCGTCGCTTTTATCCGCGACGCGATGCCAACCGAGGGCCGTCAGCACAAAACTGAAGTGAAAGAAAGACCCGATGATGAACCTGTAGAGTATGAGGATGAACGCCATGCCATCTTACATTTCGCCGTTCGATGAACGTTTCCTTAAACTCGGCCGGGCCGCAAGGCTTGCCGCCGAAAACCATGCCGGCCTCGAAAGCGCCGACATTATGGACATGCTGGCGCGCGCCGTCTTCTCCGGCGCGTTCGACCCCTCCCCCATCGATCTATTCGACAAGGCCGCGCGAGAGGCGCGCGACGCTGCTGAAAACTGGCTGCATGTGCCGATAGAGACGCCGCCCGCGGAAATGACACCCGCCCAACGGAAACTCTCGCCGAAACCGCAGCAATATTTCGGCGCAAACCGGATGACCATCGCCAGCGTCATGGAATCCCTCGACGCGCTGCCCGGCGACGCCTCGCAATGGCATGCCTTGCTGCACGACATAACCAGACCAGAAGGTCAGGAAGAGGCGTTCGCGGCGCTCACCAAGATGCCTTTCGATCATTACCCGAAGGCCGGACGGCGCTATCTCAAAGAAATCTATGTGCCGCGTGATAAATTGCGCCGCTGGTTTACGCTGCGCCAAATCCCCCTACCGCCTTTTCTAGAGGAGGATGACTGCGCAAGACTGGTAGCGAACCTCGAAAAAGTAAGAGAGTTGGATTCTTTACAAAGCACGCGCGGCCGACCGCAAAAGGCCGCATGGAGCAACATCACTGAAGCGCTGCTGCAACTTCGAACAGAAAAGCCCAATCTTCCGAAAAAGCTGCTTGCCTATGAGGCATGGAAGCGCGCCGCTGAGGAGTTTGACGAATCCGATCTTCCAAGTGTTGCGACGATCCAGCGCAAAATCGGCGAAATTCTTCGGTCCAAAGGTCACTAGCGGAACCTTAACATCACCGGCAGACCTTTGCTTTGTTCATTAGCGCAAACGGCTCGGGTAAACCCCGTTGTTCACTCTTCTTCGTCTTCGCCGTAAAACGGTTCGTCATCGTCAAAATCATCATCATCGTCGGCGGAGTAGTTAAACGCTTCATCGTCCCACACGATTGCCAGTGCTTTTTTGTCCGAGTCCTTTGTCAGCGACTCTCTTCCGGCCAGGAAAAGCAGATCGCGATAGGCCGAAAAGGGAATCATGTCGCACGCATTGTTGAAGCTTGGCTGGTCGAATTGAACCAACCGCCACAAAATCAACTTCTGGACGACCTCGTCGACAGATGCTGCGCGCGTGCGCGATGCAAGCCGGATCATCTCTTTCTCGGTCTGATACCAGGCGTTTGCTTTCTGATCGATAACGCGCAGTTCGGCGCAGATTCTTGCATCACCTTTCCGGGCGAAGGCGATTTTTTCGATCCGATTGCGCACGGCGAACAGACCGTCGAGCTGATCGAGCATTTGGCGGTATTCGTCGATCAGGATGCCGAAAGGCGAGTCGCTCAGCGAAAAGTCGAGCGGTCTTTCAACTTCGAATTCGGCAGGCGCAAGCAGCGAAGCTGCGCCTTGCAAAAGGTGCCGGCGTGTAGTCATGCGCGCCTCCGATTGGTGCTATGATACAATCTTGTATCCCTGTACCAATTACGGTTTATGGCGTCAACACTGTCGCCAAATTACAGTCACCGCCATGCTGACAAAAGAACAATGCAGGGCGGCGCGCGCCTTTTTAGACTGGGGAATCCGTGACTTAGCGGATGCAGCAGGAATTTCGGCGACGACAGTCAATACGTTTGAACAAGGTTACACCGCGCCAACTCGCGCGACATTGGCTGCCATCCGCCGCGCGTTCGAGGAAGCTGGCATCATCTTCACAAATGGAGAAGCTCCAGGGGTCGCAATGGGAAAGCCGAAGGATGCAGCGGATTGAATTCGCGACCTTCTAGTTCTCGTTAAACCTCGACCAGAACAACAAGGTGCTGCCTCAAACACAGCGCCTCCCTAATTTTCGCGGATGGCTTTCGAAAGCGCCGACGTCGCATTTATCGACAATCGGGACAGACAGCGCGCTATTGGACGGTCAAGGATGAATTTTGGCTCGCTTCAACGAAAGTGGCAGAAAACAATCTATCTCTTCTGCGGTAAAAGTCAGGTCTTCCTTGTTTTTCAATCTATCCTGCGCTTGCTGATACGCTTTGCCATTGGTCTGGGGCGCTGCTTGATAAATTGCCGCAAGCACGGTCTGCAACTCATCGCGCCTTTCTATGGCAGCTTCTCTCTCCAGCAATGGAAGGTCCGTCAATAGCGACAAATAGCATTCGCGAACATTCCAAAGTTTTGATGCAGCGTCACGATGCTTCTGTGTAAGCTCGCCCAAATCAAAATTCTTCAGATAGGTGGATACAAAAAGCGTCGAGAACGACAGCAGTACGGTCGCAATTTCAATCCATCGCGTATCGGTGAAAAAAACACCAACCGCGCCGGTGCTCGCGAGACCTGTGAGCGCTATTTGTGCGACTTTGTATCTATTGAGTTTAGTGGCGTAATTTTCCGCCATTCGCTCATGAGTTTTGTGAGAATAGACAACGCGACCAAAACACTCTCGTATTTGGTCCTCTAAAGAGACATCGACCTCATCCGACATTTTTCAAGACTTCTTCTTTGTTCGCATTGATGGGAACCAGAATGCTATCACGAGCTACAACAACGCCATTAAGAACGGCGTAGCACTCAACAAAGTGGTCACCTTTGAAATCTGATTCTTCACGCTTCTCCCAGCCCCCTGTGTCACGTACAATTTGTCCCCTGATCATATTACGCCGCTTGGCCTCGGGGCCACGATTCAGCACCTTCCAATAAATCTCCGTCCCCTCTGGCAAATCGGAGCTGTCCGTGATTTCAAACCGTAATTTCTTATCTGGTCGCAAAAACGAGTATTTTCTGACCAACTCTCGCAGCATTTCAGCGCGAAAACCTTTTTGGGTAACCTCGCAATTTATTCGAAGGTGATACCGCACATCAATCGGAAAACGATCTTCGACAAACTCTTCTGTGTTCTGATATTGCGCTTTGCTGTGCGAAGAGCTTGCTTCTTCATTAGCACTGACCTCAGGGGCCGGATAACCATTCCCAAATACGTCTCGCCATTTTTGGCGCTCATTTCTTTGGCCGCTGGCATCTATTGCTTTTTGGCACAGATCGCGCGCCTTCTTTGCTTTTCTTTCAAATCGCTTCTTTACGCGTACGCGCTGTCGGCTACCAAGCGCTGCGTATTCTGATTGTTTTGGCTGATCTGCGAGATATTGAAAGAAATCCCGACACATTTCATCGTAGTACAAGTGGCTTTTGTTGTCGTACTCAGTTGTGGATTCAAGGAAGTTATACGCTAGCGTGTCGATCAGTAACCCACCCATCGCCACACCATGCTTGTTTTTCCACGCTCGGGCCATTTTGCATAGACGACGAAGGTTGTTGTTCTTGCGCGCATCACTTTCGCGTATCTCATCAAGCTCGGCCTGTGGTTTCGTAATCTTCCACGATCCATCGTTCTTAGTGTCTGGGTACTTATAGCTACCATCTTCTTGTTTGAACGCCGGCATAACTTCGATGTGAAAGTCTCTATAAAGTACGCGCACCACAAGCCGATCTACTTTTACAACGGTTGAAGGATATCGTGCTTTAATGGCGTCTTTAGTGTCACGAAGCAGCTCGGACTGTTTGCCGTCCTTATAACTGTCCCACTTATTCGCGGGCATTATGTAAATCATATCTAGATCAGACACGCCCTTGATCGCCGTTCCGCGACCATAAGAACCTACTTGCAGGCTGTTTGCGGTCTTTGATTCTGTGTCTCGAAATTTTTTGTTCAGCGCTGCAGTGACTTCGCCATATCGGAGCGAAATGGTGGCTGCGTTGTCGATTTTTATATTGTCGAGAAAGGTCTTGAAGTCTTCTGCAATGCCCATGGCGCAACCTCTCGAAATAGGGCGCTGCTATAGGCTAAATTAGGTGCAGAGCCGATTTCTGTTCCTGATTTGTACGCAATTGACCATGCATGATTGGACCTTCAACCCCTTGGGGAAATTTATGTAACAAAATAAACTACGAGACTATTTTTACTTGACTCTATTTTCGAATCTATTTGCGGTTAAGAGATAAGCTCATCAGCCTCATCCGGGGTTTTGGTTACCTTCTTCCTAGGCAGCCGCAGCAGGAAGGGTCTAAGTCGAGGCAAGCTCTGCCGAGCGTGCATACCCTACACTCAAGTGGTACTTGCCATGTCCATGATTGGCTGGAGGCTGACGCCGTCGCTTTCGGTTTTCAATCATGTGCGCAAGTTCTTGTGAATTTGACGAAATTTCCTCACTATTTCGCCGATTTCGCCTGTGCTGGGCTCGTCCTCGTTTCAGTAACGAGGAGGCCTGACCATGGCCGAAAGTCCCAAAACCCGACCTATTTCCCCGCCGCCGCTTGAAGAGATCGCGCGCGCCAATCCCGGCTGGTTCGATGAAGCGGTGACCGCCGCCGACGCGGCGAAGCTGACAGGCGTGCCGCCGGCGACGCTTGCGACCTGGCGCTCGCGCGGCGGCGGGCCCAAGTTTCTCAAGCTCGGCCGCGTCGTGCGCTATCGCCGGCGGGCGCTCTATGAATGGATGGGGGCGAGGGAGCGCCGCCATACGGGCGAGGCGGGACCAGAGTGACCGGCGGTAAAACCCGGCCGCTGACCATCCGCTTGCCCGCTCGAGCCGTCGAACGGCTTCATGAACACGCAAACATCGTCAAAGGCCGTCCAACCGCCATTGCGCGCGAGCTGATCCTCGCGGGCCTTATCAAGGGGCATTCTCGCGAACAGGCGGAACGCATGCTGACCATCGAGCGGCGCCTCGCGTCTATCGGGCAGGAAATGCAGGCCGTTTCCCGGAAAACAGAAGAGCAATCGGCCTCTGTGGAGAGGCTTCTCGCCATGTTCGAGGCCCTGCTTCAGGTACTTGCGGGCGAGCATTCAAAGGACAATTCCCGTCATGAGTAATGCAAAGAAAATCCTGTTTCTCGCCGCACTTGTCAGTTTCGCGGCGGCGCTCGCCGTCTTCGAGACGGGCTTCAAACGATGGACGCCTGTCGGCCGGGCGCCGGAAGGCGGCCTCGCCAGATACGATCCGAACTTTGTTGCGCAGTGCGCAAACTATCGGACGCGAAGCTTCTTCTTCGACGACAACGCCGCCCACGTCTGGAGCGTTTGCCGTGAAAATTTCGCTGATACCCGCTCGCTGTCCGCCTTCAACGTCCGCTATTGGTCATTGCTATCGTTTTCAGGGAGCGGGATCGCCGCGCTCTTCGCCTTCGCGCTTGCCGCGCGCATGGAGCGGCCAAAGGCAAAAGTCGTCCGCGGGCGGCGCTATCGGACCGGCGGCGAGGCCCGCAGCCAGCTTCGAAGCGCCTGCGCCGCCGAACGCCGGCGCTCCGGAAAGGGGCTCGAATTCCCGCCGGGAATCCATATCAGCGCCGAGCGCGAGACTCGCCATTGGCTGATCTGGGGCAGCGTCGGCGCAGGGAAAACCCAGACCATGCTGCACTTGATGCACGCCGCCATCGGGCGCGGCGACAAGGTGCTGGTTCTCGACACCAAGGGAGACATGACCGCGACCATGCCGACCGAACCGGCGCTGGTCGCACCCCAGGACGAACGCTCTTTCGTGTGGAACGTCGCCGCGGACTGCCGCACCAAACAGGACGCAAGGGAGCTGGCGGCGCGGTTTATTCCGGCGAGCAATGACCCGATCTGGTCGGACGCCGCGCGCGAAATCTTCGTCGCCTGCATCGCGCAATTGCAGGCCGAAAAGCCCGAACAATGGAGCTGGGCCGATCTCCGGGACATCGTGCTTCAGGATGCGGCGGCGCTTTTCAAGACCGCGCAAAGCTATCATCCAGAAGCCATGCGCGTGCTGAAAGACCCGGCCAGCAAGACCGCGCAAAGCGTGCTGACGACGTTTCAGGCGCATCTGAATGTCGTGAGCGCGCTCGCTGAAAGCTGGGGCGGGCATGAGAATCCGCCGCGATTTTCCATCAATGAGTGGCTGCATATGGATCATGCGAAGCCGGTGATCCTACAGCGCGACGCCAAATATCCGGAACTCTCGAACGCATGGATCAGCGGTCTACTGGGGCTTCTTTCCTCCGCCGTCGGCAGCCCGTCGCTCTCAGAATCGCGCACGCGGCGGGTCTGGCTTTTCCTCGACGAGTTCCCGCAACTGCCGCGCATGAGCGACTTCTCGACCTTCCTCGATATGGGCCGGTCGAAGGGCGTGATCGTGGTTCTGGGGGCGCAGGACATCGCCCAGATCCGCAGTGTTTACGGCCGCGAACGCGCCGATTCCTGGATCGGCATGATCGGCACGCAGGTCATTACGCGGCTCAATTTCGGGCGGGGGGCGGAGGAAGCAAGCCTGATGATCGGCGATCAGGACGTCGAATATAAAGTACGCAGCACCGGAACCAGCGGCGGCCATTCGACCGTCACGGAAAGCATTCACCGCGAAACCCGCCGGGTCGTGACCGCCGCAGACCTTTCGAACCGTCTCGGCCCCCGGCGGAAAAGCATCCGGATCGCGCTGCTCGGTCCCGGAAAAGACGCCTATGAACTCGATCTTCCGTACGTCCGCCAGCAGCAATTGCGGCCCGCATCGCAGCCGGCGCAGTGGACTTATCGGGCGACGGAGCGCGCCAGATACGGTAAGCCCGGCGTAAAAACCGAGCCCGAAAGCGCCATTTCGAAAGCCGCCGCCGACTTCATCCGGAGCGACAGGGACGACTGATGGTCGCCTCGATTTCGGTCCGGAAAAGCGTCGCGGCGGCGGCGGCCTATTACCAGCATATGGGCAAGGATGACTATTACGCCCGCGAGGGCGAGGCCCCCGGTCGCTGGGAGGGGCGCGCCGCTGAACGTCTTTCTCTGGAAGGTTCGATCTCGAAATCCGACTTCGAGGCGGCCCTCGAAGGGCTCGATCCGAGGACCGGAGAGCGGCTCATTCTTGCAAACGGGATCGCCCATACGGCGGGCTGGGACATGACCTTCAGCGCCCCGAAATCCGCTTCGGTCCTATGGGCTCTCTCTAACGAAAACCAACGCCACACTATCGAAGCCGCACACCATAAAGCCGTCAATACAGCCCTCAAGCAACTCGAAAACGACCATGCCTGGGCCCGCCGCGGACGCCGCGGCGCCATCAAGGAAAGGACCGCCGGGCTGCTGGTCGCGGCCTTCGACCATCACACCAGCCGCGACCTCGATCCCCAGCTCCACACCCATGCCTTCATCTTCAATCTGGCGCCCCGCCATGACGGAAGCTGGGGCGCAATTGTCGGCCGCGAGCTTTATCTGGCGCAGAAGGAAGCGGGCCGCATGTACCGGGCGGAATTCGCAAACGGGCTCGAAAGATCGGGCGTCGGGATCACAAGAGAGGCCGAGGGTTTTCGCGTGACGGCGATCCCAATGGACGTTGAGCGCGCCTTCTCAAAACGCCGCGAGGCTATCGAAAACGCCGCCGGAACTTTTGGTTATTCGAGCGCGAAAGGCATGGAAATGGCGGCGCTCCGGACACGAAAACCGAAACAGGAAATGAACCGCGAGGCGCTTCTTTCCATGTGGCGAGAGGAAGCGAAAACCCTCGGATTCAATATACAAAAACAGCAAAACCTGACGCCTAAACTGGAGATTATTCAGGCGCGCGGGCATGAAAATTCGCTGGAAATACGCTCGGATTTGCATGCTAAAACGACGCAAGCGCAACGCGAAAAACACGCTGAAAGACGGCCTGAAAAGACCGTTCCTACGCCCAAAATCGCCCGTCTTTTGCAGCGTCTCGCGGCGACTTTAGACGGCCCTTCGCGCATGTCCGGCATCCGTTTTAGTCTGCGCCAAAAGGAGAAAAATCTCGAACGGGAGTAGCATCTTGATGCGTGTACAGCGTAATCGGACGCTAATACATTAGTGAGGCTCAAGTTTTTCGACCGATGAGCGGCAAAATGTGCACAGCGAAATTGCGACTTTGTACACGGGGCAAGGGAATTCTAACGCCCTGATATGGTTGGGCTTGGCCCCTTCCCGGCCGCAGGCCGGTATGCGCCTTTAGGCGCCGGGGTGTGAAAGTTGATTGAAGAGAGTTTTCGGGTATTGAGCTTCTTTAAGTGCGGGTCGGCTCTAGTCGCGCATGATAGTAAACTCACCGAAGATTGCGACGGCTTCAGTAGCATCCGCCGCTAGGCCAAATCCATCATAGCCAACCTATTGATACGGCGGCGTTGAGCATCAAATATAGAGCCCACATCTGAACTGATGTGAGTTTCGATCTTCAGGAGGTTCTGTGCCGATCTTTTCAACGCGCTCTACGGAAGACGGCTTACTCCGCGTAAGGCGCCACCTCACCCAAGATAATTACAAGAGCATCATCAGGAAACTCACCAAGGGCGGAAATGCTGCGATTGCGACAGAGTGGGAAATAGCGCTTCTGGATGCCTTCGACAGGTTTGGGGAATTGCGTTACGAGCAAGCGCTCGAAGATGGCGCTTGCCCAGATCTTTTGTTTACGGACTCGTGGGCGGACGCGCCTGACTTCATCGCCGACATAAAAACTGTTTTTCAGGATGGCCTTGAAGCGGCTCGAACCGAAGACCTCTTTTTCCAAGAAGTGATACGCATCGCCGAAGCAGTTGGGATCGATCTCAAAGGCCTGTCTTTCCGCGTGGAAGAATGGGTCGAAGGCGAGGATGTGCGGCCAGCGATTCCGACTCGCGGAGAAATGCCGCTATACTTCAACGAAAAAGTCCGGCCCTGGCTGCGTCATTACAAGGCTGAAGGAGGACGAAGCTGGAGCCGTCAGTTTTGGGACAGGGACCAAGGCGTCAACTTTCATATTGCGTATGACGCAAATCAAGAATCATTTCCCTATCATTTCCCCCGCCCTCAAATGAAGAAACGTTATCAGGACCATGTCGTCTGGCGCGCCATGAGCGCAGCGCGAAACCAGGTGAAAAATTCAAGTACTCACGTCAAAGGCATTATGCTCACGGATGGCGGGTGCAGTTACTTGCGGTCCGAGCCCCATGGCTGGAAGAGCTGGAACAGTGACTTATTCACGCGCTTTCTTAACCGATATGAAGACATTCAATTTCTGGCAGTCTTCTCGACGCGCCGCCGCGACAGGCCATTGATCTTTAACCGCAGCGATTTCCCCAAAAACTGGGACGAAGTCACCGCCAAGGTTTTCGCATTAGACGAAACGTTTCAAGAGCGGATGCAAACGTTCTTTGACAAGGTATGCACAGAAATGCCGAGCGTTGCTTTACACCCCTCCGCCGCTGAGCGGAACTCGCGGCCGAGCTGGTTCTGGTCAGCTCGAATGGACCATATTGGAGACGTTTTACAGGGCTGGTCGAAAGTCGGCTGGGAGGAACAACGACTTTCAGCGAAGGCTCTGCGAGGCTTTCTGCTTGGAGAGCTGCCAAGAGAAGCCCTCTTCGACCGCAACAGCGGCGATCCTTTCGCCGCACTGTCACGCGAGGGAAAGAGGCTAGAACATGTTCATCTCGTGAAACGTCCTGATCAGGACGATGATATTGTGAAGTTCGTGTGGGCCAATCAAAGAACCGATCTCGGCGCAGGCAGCATTTGCCAAAAGAATGCTGAACGCCTCATTCAAAAAGTGATTCCCAAGGACACGGCTGAATAGCGCATTTATTCATGAGGGGACGCTGGCTCTCTGCTGCGCTTCCCAACACTAGCATGCGAGGCCCCGCGCGATCTCTCGCGCGGGAGCTAGATAGCGCTAAACGACGTAATCAGTTTTGCGGATTCCAGAGAATGGCGAGCACGCGCTCGTCCTCCTGTCCGGCGGCGCGGGCGAGGTTCGCGAAAACGCGTTTCTCGCCAATGGCCGGATGAGCGAAGGTGAGCGAGACATAAGGTTTGCCGGAATTTTTCCCGACGCGATTCCAGCCGCCGCCGATCTCGTTGCCCCTACGTCCGCTTGAATTGGCGGCGTAGATGCGGAAATCGGGCTGGCGCTCGTTGTCCTTCGCCTCATTAGGAACGATGGTGATCTTGGTGTTCAAGGTCATCATCGCCAGCGTGCCTTCAAAGCCGCCATTCTCGCGCTTCGTTACGGTTCCAAGTGATTGAGCCATCTTTTCGTCTCCTTATCGCTTGGCCGGAGAACCATTCCCCGGCCTGACGCGAAACGATGAGAACGGCGCGCCGGGCCGCCTGAATCCGTGAGGGCCGAAGCCCAGCGGAGGACCGGCGGGGGCGGATTTTTTGTTTCGCGATGAATGGCGTCGGACAATTGTCCGACCCAGAGGAAAAAATCCGGCAACGCCGGTTTCGGGCGGGCCGGTCGTCGTTCAGTTTCGCTTGGATAAAGGCCGGGAATGGTTGTCGTCGCTCAAGCGAAATCGAGAGAGACGAATGGCGTTCTGAGCGCCGGAACTGAAACACGCGAATTAAATGCGGCGCTGATTGAAGGCGTGATTTTGATATTCTGAATATCACGGCCATAGGTTCTAAAATGACGAGGCGAAGCGCGAAATGCGCTCCGCCCCGTGATTATCTACTCCGCAAAAAGCGGCGCGATTTTCTCGGCGCGTTTGACTGCGCCGGGTTTTCCGGCGTCGCCATAGGACAGCGCCGGAAACTGCAGCCAGCGCGGGCGCCAGTTCGGCGTTTTTTCGCGCCCGTTCCGGCCGTCGAGGCAGTCGCGAATGATCGCTTTCTGGGCTTTCGCAGCAGCGTCGCGGTTCGCCTTTGCAACGCTGTCGCCCGCAATGTCGGCGAGCATGGCGTTGGTCATGTTTTTGTCGCGCAAAAGCTCGAAAAACGCGTCATCCGGCGTCATCCAGTCGGCGATATCGATAGGCACAAAGCGCGCGAGACAGTCCACCGCCTCATGACCGGCTGCGATGATTTCCGCCGTGACGAAAGTCAGAATACGGGCGATGTCTGCGTCCGAAAGCGTCATCATTTTCGCGAAAATCGACGCCAGATGCCAGCCGTCTTCATTGCCGCCGGTGATAGAGGGCGGCTCGTCAAGATCGAGCAATTTGCCGATTTCGGCGCGCTCTTTCTCAAATGCTTTTTGCCCTTTCGACGCCGCAACGCTCGCCGCCGTTTCCTCTTTCCGCGTCGCCTGTCTGTCGGGCTGGCAGCGAATATTCGGCGCGCCTGAGATCAGATGCGCCGCCAGCAAACGCAGCGCAATGCGAGAGTGTTTCAAGAGCACGGCGCGCGCGGCGGCGTGGCGGTGAAGATCTACATAATTCTCCAAGGGCGCTGAGCATTCGGGCCGTTCGGCGCGCGCTTTTTCTTTCGCCGCGTGGGTTTTCCGCCGGGGCGCGTAGCCCTTGATGAACGCCACTTCGCCGGAATGGCGCACTTCGACGAACACTTCCCCGCCTTGCTTTTTGGCGAGTTGATCGTACTCCCATGAATGGAAAAACTCTCCGCGCGGCAGGACCGTCACCTTGGTCCAACCGCTTGAAATCAGCTTCTCGCGCTGGGCTTCAATCGCCGCTTCCTGACGCGCCCAGAACTTCTCGGCGTCAGCGAAAACCGAACGCTCGCCGAACAAATCCTCGAAGATGTCGCCGTCATAATCGTCAAGAGAAAACAGCGCGGCGCCGGTTTCGATCTCGCCGCCGCCCAAGAGCCAGCGCTTTAACGCAGACCCGCGCGGCGCGCGCATGTCCGCCGATTTGAACATTTCGAACCATTCGCGCTGTTTCGATTCGCTGGCGAGGGTGAGCGCGGTGATGCTGGCCCCATCGATGTCGTCTTGGGCGTAGGCCTTGCGGATGCCGGGAATGAGGCTCGCCAAGGCGAGGCGGCGCTTCACGGTGAGTTCCGTCACCCCGAATATGCGGGCGATTTCTTCAACGCTCTTGCCTTTGTCGTTCAATTTTTTGAACGCCTCGAATTCCTGCATTTCGTCGGGTTCGAGCCGCGCGGTGTTTTCAAGAATCGAGGCCTCCACGGCGGCGGCGTCATCGCCTTCGGCAAGCACCCGGCAGGGCAGATCACGCGCCTCGCCGGTCTCGATTGCGATTGCTTTCGAGGCCAGAAATCGCCGCCGTCCCGCGACGATTTCGAAATGGTTTTCTTTGCCGTTTGGACGCACGAGCAGCGGCACCAATACGCCGCGTTCGCGGATCGACGGCAATATATCGTCGAGATATGGCTTTTTGCGCGACGCCCTCATATTGAGCGCCGAAACCTCCAATCGGTCGAGCGGGATTGTTTGCAGTTCCATCCTTCATTCTCCTGTTGCTGATGGTTTGGATTGAGACGGCGCCATTTGGTCGAGACGGCGCAATTCATCGACAAGGTCGATCTGGCGGCGGGATTCCAAGTCAAAGAGTCCCATGTCGCAGCTTTTTTGCGCGGCGCGCGGCGCCATGGGCGCCGCCGCCAATACGCTAAGCCGGTCGCGCAAAGTGATCGGCGCGACGCCGCGCATTAGCGTTTGCGACCCCGCGTCCGTTTCCTCGGCTTCCGGCTTTTCGCTATGCGCGCTCATGCTGCGCGCTTCATCGCAGAGGCGTCAGTGTCCGGCGCCGGATTTTCAAAGGCCAGAATAAAATCCGCCGCTTTGGAGGCGAGCGACGCCGCGTTGAAAATCGCGCGGTTGTCCTCTTTCAGAACCTCAAGCCATGCGCCCAGATAATCCGCATGGCGCACAGTCGGCGCGATGGAAAGCGAGGCGCAGACGAAGGCCGAGCTAAGTTCGGCGACCAGTTCCTCGCGGGCGTAAGCGTGGCTTCCGTAGCGGCCCTTGAATTCGCGACCCAAACGCGAGGCGTGGCCGGTCCAGTGTCCAAGCTCGTGAAAGCAAGTGCGGTAATAATTGATCTGTTCGTAAAAAGCGGGTTGCGGCGGGACGCGGATGAAATCCTGTGACGGCACATAAAACGCCTTGTCGCCGCCGATCCGGAAATCGGCGCCGGTCGCATTGATGAGGTTTTCCGCGCGCGGGATCGCATCGCATTCCGGCAGGGGCTTGGCGTCCGCCGTCAGTTCCGGCGGCAGGCCTTCGCATTGCGCGGCGTTAAAGACGGTGTAGCGTTTGAGGAATGGCACGAAAGCGGCGTCGCCGCCCTCTTTTTCGACTCTAGCCTGCTCGTCTTTCGGGATAAATTTGTCGGCGTAAACGACCATTGAGCCGCGCTCGCCCTTCATCACCGAACCGCCCAAGGTTTTCGCCTGCAGATAAGTCAGCCATGTCTGGCCGGAAAAGCCGTTTTCGATGGCGGCGCCCCAGAGAAGAAGAATGTTGATCCCGGAATAGGCGCGGCCTGTCTGTGCATTCTTCGGCAAGCCTGCGGCAATCGTCGCGGCTTCACCTCTTGCGGCCCAAGGCTGCGCCCATGGAAAGCGTCCGGCTTCCAGTTCCTTCACGATCTTCGTTGTGACTTCGGTATAAAGATCGGCGCCCGGCTTTCTCTTGCCGGAACGCCCGCGCGGCTTCGCGCCCGTGTTCGTCGCGTTCTTTCGCTGGACGGCGCGGCTGGGCGCGTCGGTTGCGGTTTCAAGTGATGTCATGGCTGCTCGCTCCTTGCCTTTCCGCCCGCAAATTCCCCCGGGACGGCGGGGGCGGCGGAAACGGGGCGAGCATGAGCGCCGGGCATCGGAGGCCGGGGCGCAACCGGTTTGGTAGGATGAGAAAAGCAATCGAGACGGATAAAGTGCCAAAGCGGTTGCGGCGCGGCCGCCCGGCGCTATTCGCCCCGTCTTCCGTTCCGCCGCCCCCGCTGTCCCGAGGGGAATGACCAACAAGCCGCGGGGCAAAGCCCTGCGCCCTTATCCCGCGCGCAGCGCGGGCCTGCGGCAGGGATCGTCACCGGCACGGCGAAGACGACGAATTCACCTTTTGAATTTGTCGGCTTCGGGCCGCCAATCACGCGTGATTGGCGCGCCTAGAGCCCGGCGCCGCAAAGCGGCGGCCGCCTGAACACTTAGAATGCCCACGAAACCCGACGCCCCCGGCGTTCAGTTCACATATTTTCCGAAGATCAGCTCGGACAGATGGGTCTGTAGCGTAAGCGCGAGTGCCCCCCCATACGAAAACAGGCGCCTGCGCCTTCCCGTCGCTTGCGTGACAATCCCGGCAACCCTAGTCGCTGAATATGTCAATTTCTCAAAATTTGCGGCGATGAACGCCGTAATTTCAGTACTTGTTAAACTCGTCGATATTTCATATATTTGAAATTGTAGTATTTTGCGGCGATCATCGCCGCAAATAGACGAAAAGGCGCACAGATGCCCCTCAACGCCGAACAGCGCACGCGACTGCGGGAAGACGCGCCTTTCGGGCTGTTCGTGACGAAGGAATGGCTGTCGGGCAAGGGCTACGCCCGGCACAGCATCGATAATCTGGTCAAATCCGGTCAGCTGATCTCGCTACGGCCGGGGATCTATATCCGGCCCGATACACAGCTTGGCTGGGAGGGCGTTGTCTGTTCCCTGCAGCGCATGGGCGGCGACCTTTCGGTCGGCGGGCTGACGGCGCTCGAACTTCATGGCCTTGGCCACTATCTCGTCCTGTCGGGAAAGCGGCGCGTCGTCCTTTTCGGCGCCGATCCCCTGCCCGCCTGGATCAATCATCTCGTCAAGGACGTCACGTTCGAGAAACGCAGTGAGGCGCGTCTCTTTGCGGCGAGCCCATACGCCGAGAATGATGATGATCGCGAAGACGCGCAGGAGCGGCGCCGGCGCAAAAGAAGCGATCCCGCCATGGCGGGACTCACCACCCTGCAAATCGCGGAGCATTTGCCGCCGCTGTCTTTGTCGACGCCGGAGCGCGCAATCCTCGAAGTGCTGTTCGACGTGCCCAACCGCGTATCATTCGAACATGCCGATCAGCTCATGCAGGGGCTTGCGACCCTGTCGCCGCGCCGGCTGGAAACCGTTCTTAACCTATGCGTCAATATCCGGGTGAAACGGCTTTTCTTCTGGCTCGCCGACCGCCATCAATTCCAGTGGCGCGCGTATCTTGATCCGAATGATTTCGACCTCGGCCGAGGCAATCGCGTGATCGCCAAGCCCGGCCGCCTCGATCCGACTTACGCCATCACTGTCCCTGAGAGTTTCGCAGATGACACTTAAGCGTCAGGCCTTCGAAGAGCAGGTTCGCCTTCTTGTGCGCGTGCTTCCCTATGTAGCGAGAGAGACTGATTTCGCGCTTAAAGGCGGCACGGCGATCAATTTCTTTCTTCGCGACATGCCGCGCCTGTCGGTTGATATTGATCTTGCTTATCTGCCGCTGGAGCCGAGGGAGACGGCGCTGCCGAAGATCAGTGCGGCGCTTCTCCGCATCGGCGAACAGCTTGTGGCGAGTTCTCCCGCCATCGCCACCATCGATCCGCCGGCCGTGCGGGAGAACGAGCTGCGGCTCCTCATCAGGGACGGCCGGACCCAGGTGAAACTTGAACTGTCCCCGGTTCTGCGCGGGACCGTATTCCCGCCGGAAAGGCGGATTATTGCTCCCGCTGTCGAAAGCGCGTTCGGCTATGTTGAGGTGCAGGTCCTGTCGCATGCGGACCTTTACGCCGGAAAGATTTGCGCCGCGCTCGACCGCCAGCATCCGCGTGACCTGTTCGACATTAAAATCCTCTACGAAAACGAAGGGCTCACAGACGATCTGTCCCGCGCCTTCCTCGTCTACGCCGCCTGTTCCAACCGCCCCATTCATGAATTGCTGGCGCCAAACGAAAAGGATATCGGCGAGGACTTCGTCCGGGAGTTCGCCGGCATGACTGCCGAACCGATCAATATCGATGCACTTCTATCCGCGCGAATACGGCTAATCGGCGACATTCAGGCGCGGCTCAATGGAAACGCCGCCGAATTCCTCATGACGCTGCAAGCGGCCGAGCCTGACTTCACGCTCATCGGCTTGCCGCACGCCGCGGAGCTACCGGCGATTAAATGGAAACTTTTGAACCTCAAAAAATTGATGATCGACAATCCGGACAAGCATCGCGCGCAAAGCGAACTTCTCAACAAACTGCTGAGCCAATCGAAGATCAATCAGTAAAATTCGCAGCAATGCCGTCAACGCCATCGCTTATTATCTCCACGGTCGCATGATCGACGCTGAAATTTTCTCGCAAATAGTCTTTAATTTTCCGCCGCACGCTGTTCATATCCGTATCGCCCACCGTCACGACTTCCATCGTGATCATCGGACGCTCCTCGGTGATGGACCACACATGGATATGGTCAACGCGCGCGACGCCTGAAATTTCGCGGGTCAACGCCGCGGCGATTTCGCGCCGATCGAGATGTTCAGGCGCGCCTTCGAGCAGGATATGCGCGCTTTCCTTTACGACCCGCCACGCGGCGCGCAGGATAATGATAGCGACGAACACCGAAAGCAGCGGGTCCGCCGGTGTCCAGCCTGTCGTCATGATGACGATCGACGCAACGATCGCGCCGACCGATCCCAAAAGATCACCCATGACGTGAAGCGCCGCCGCCCGGACATTCAAATTACCCCTCTCTCCGCGAGACAAAATCCAGAATGCCAATAAATTGACGGCGAGGCCCGCAACCGCCACCCAGAACATCAGTCCGCCGAGAATCTCCCCGGGCTCTCGAAGCCGATTGTAAGCTTCCCAGCAAATCCACGCCGCAATTAGAAATAAGGCGAGTCCGTTGACGAAAGCCGCAAGAACCGAAAACCGGTCGAAGCCGTAGCTTCGCTTCCAGGTGGCGGGTTTGCGGGCGATGCGTAACGCGAACCAAGCAAGAGCCAATGACGCAAAATCGGTGAGCATGTGGCCGGCGTCAGCGAGCAATGCAAGCGAGCCGGAAATTAGTCCGCCGGCGGCTTCCGCAAGCATGAATCCGCCAGTCAAAACGACGGCTAGCGCAAGCTTGCCCTCGTTCCCGCCTCCCGCGACATGCGAATGATTATGGCTTTGACTCATCGAAGATGCCTTCACCGGGTAAATTAGAAATCCTGCAGCGCGGCCAGTTGTTCCGTCACGATACTACCATGAACACCGAATGGAACTGAATGTTGCAAGTAGAGCCGCCGGGTTAGGGGGACGAACCCGGCGGCTCCTCTGGTTACGCCGGACGACTACGCGCGCAGGAAGTTAGCGCTATCGCCCGCTCGCAATTCGAAGTGACACGGACGAACTGCGAGACCAGATACAAGTGACTTAGATAGGAATGGCGGCCGTGATCTTGCTCACATAAATGAAGCCCGATTCCTCCATATCGGTATTACCGTGAGCGCGTATCAGATCGGCGGCTTCGGAGAGCCGGTCGTCTTCGCAGACAAGCTCCAGCTTCACTTCCGTGATTACGCGGTCGCCAAGCTCGGTTGAATATTGCTGCTCTTTTTCGTCAAGCGCCTTGACCATGCCCTTGACATCGACGGCCGTCATGTTGGCGAAACCGGCTTTGCGTAAGGCGCGAACGACGCTCGCCGCCCGGCTGCGATGAATGAACGCCTTGATCTCAATCATGATGCGCCTCCTTTCATTCGGCTGCTTTTGCATGCGCGTCGGCGAGGTCGAGATCGCCGCGAGACGGCGCCGGCTCAGACTTCCGGCCGCGCGTTTCCATCCACTCATAGATGACCGGCAGGAGAATCAGCGTCAGCGCTGTCGACGTCAGCAAACCGCCGACGACGACAGAAGCCAGAGGCCTTTGCGTCTCGGCCCCGATGCCGGTTGACAAGAGCATCGGTATAAGGCCGAGAATGGCGACGCTCGCCGTCATCAGCACAGGCCGCAAGCGCAGTTCGGCGCCGCGCCGAACGGCGTCGCGAACGCTGAAGCCGGCGTCGCGCTGTTCATTAATGAAACTGACGAGCACGATGCCGTTCAACATGGCGACGCCGAAGACGGCGATGAAGCCGATCGCCGACGGCACGGACAGATATTGCCCGGTGACGAAGAGCGCGAAGAGCCCGCCGCTGGCTGCGAAGGGAACGTTTGCGATAATCAACGCGGCGTATTTCACAGAATTGAACGCCGTGTAGAGCAGCACGAAGATGAAAAAGATCGTCGCCGGGACTATCAGCGACAGTTTCGCAAGCGCCCGCTGCTGGTTTTCAAAGGCGCCGCCCCATTCGATCCAGTAGCCCGGCGGCAAATCCACATTCGCCGCAATGACCTCATTGGCGTCCTTGACGAAGCCGTCGACATCGCGCCCACGCACATCCATCTGGATGACGGCGTAGCGCTGCAACTGTTCGCGGCGGACGAAGGAATAGCCTTCCGCCGACGTGACCGTTGCAACCCGTCCGAGCGGAATGATTGCGCCGTCCGCCGTTTGCAGCGGAATATTGCGGATCGATTCCATGGACGCTTTCGATGCATCTTGAAGACGCGCCGTAATGTCGAATCGCCGGACGCCGTCAATGAGCGTGCCTACCGGTTCAGCGCCGATGCCGGTACGCACGACATTGAGAACGTCGTCAGCGTTCATGCCGTAACGCGCGAGTTCGGCGCGATCGACCTGAATCCGGATTTGCGGCTTGCCGATATTGGCTTCGAGAGAAAGATCAGCCGCGCCCGGCACGCCGGATATCGCCTCCTTGATCTCCTGGCTAAGCCGGTCGAGTTCGCCAAGATCCTGACCGTAGATTTTGGCGGCCAGCGTCGCGCGCACGCCGGAGATCAACTCCTCAACGCGCATCTGAATCGGCTGCGTGAAGGCGACGACCGATGTCGGCACGGTTTCTTCGAGCTTTTCGCGCATGTCATCGGCGAGCGATGCGACCGACCGCTTGCGCGGCCATTCGCTTTGCGGTTTCAAGGCCGTGTAGATTTCCATGTAGTTGACGTCGGCGGTTTCGCCTTTTTCGGCCCGGCCAATCATGGCGATGGTGGTTTCTACCTCGGGAAACTCGCCAAGTGCGTGTTCGATCTCCTTCGAAATCTCGATCGACTGATCGAGCGACGTCGAAGGGATCGACGTCACCCGCCACATGATCGAGCCTTCCTGCAATTGCGGCATGAATTCCTTGCCGAGGAAGGGAAAGAGCGCGAGGCTGGCGACAAGGAGGCCGCCGGCGGCGAGTCCTACTTTGCCCTTGTTGTCGAGACACCAGGCGATCAGGGGCAGATAGCCGCGCTTGACGATGCGCATCAGCATGGTGTCGCGCTCTTCCTTGGGCTTCAGGATCATCGCCGCCAGAACCGGAATGATGGTCAGCGTCAGGATTAAAGAACCGGCCATGGCGAAGCTGATATTAAACGCCATGGGTTTGAAGAGTTTGCCTTCGAGCCCTTCAAGGCTGAACAAAGGCAAAAAGACGACGATGATGATCATGATCGCGAACGCGATCGGATTGGCAACTTCCCGCGCGGCCTGCAGAACAGCGGCGGTGCGGTTGACCTCGCCGCCCTCTTCTTTTCGTTCCGCCATGATCCGAAACGAGTTTTCGACCATGACGACGGCGCCGTCGACCATCATGCCGATG
>JAUHYK010000073.1 GCA_030426465.1 Alphaproteobacteria bacterium | reverse complement strand
ACGGAAGAAGGTGCCGAGCGGACCGTCATTATTGAAAGACAGCGATAGGGTGAGGATCTTCCCTTTTTCCGTCTTAAGCTGGATCGACATGTCCATGGCGATGCCCAGTTCAGGATGGATCGGCCCCTGAACGGCGTTGGCGATGACAACCTTTTCACCTGTTTGATACTGAAAGAGATCAACCGTATGCGCTGCATGGTGCCACAGAAGATGGTCCGTCCATGAGCGCGGCTCGCCCTTGGCGTTGATGTTCTTGCGGCGGAAGAAATAGGTCTGAACGTCCATTTGCTGGATCGAAAGATCGCCTGCAGTTATCTTTTTATGCACCCATTGATGCGAAGGATTGAACCGGCGCGTATGGCCGACCATGCAAACGAGACCAGTTTCCTTTTGCTTTTTCATCACGGACTCTGCCTCGGCCCATGAATCAGCGAGTGGAATTTCCACCTGCACATGTTTGCCGGCGTCCATGCACTGGATCGCCTGTTCGGCATGCATCTGCGTCGGTGTGCACAAGATTGCGGCGTCAACGCCCGGCTGAGCCAGCGCCTCCGCCAGGTCGGTGCAGGCATGGGGGATGCCGTAGTCGTTTGCGACTTTCTGGGTCGGCTCCAGTCTGCGCCCGACGACGGAAACGACTTCAACGTCGTCTATATTCTTGATGCCGTCTAGGTGTTTGAGGCCGAACGCGCCAGCGCCGGCGAGGACAACTTTAGTCATGTTGGTCCTTCCTTTCGCTTACTCTTTGGGTTCGAGAACGATATGGCCGAGCGCCGTATTCGAGGCCGCCACATGATAATGACGATGCAGCTCACGCACATCCTTGCCGAGTGCGCCGCGCATGATCAGCCACATAACGAGTTCGATGCCTTCTGAGCCGGCTTCGCGCAGATACTCGATATGGGGCATTTTGCGAAGGCGTTCCGGGTCCGCGGTGAGATCGTCGAGAAACTTCTTGTCCCACTCCGCATTGATAAGACCGGCCCGCGTTCCCTGTAGCTGGTGGCTCATGCCGCCCGTGCCCCAGACCTGTACTTTCAAATCTTCCGGGAAACTTTCGACAGCGTCGCGAATGGCTTTGCCCAGATTATAACAACGGTTGCCCGACGGGGGCGGATAAGTGACGACATTGACCGCGAGCGGAATGATTTTGCATGGCCAGGCGTCTGGTTGTCCGAACATCAGCGACAAAGGTACGGTGAGGCCGTGATCCACATCCATCTTGTTGATGATGGTCATGTCAAATTCATCGAGGATGCAGCTTTGCGCAATATGCCAGGCAAGGTCTGCGTGGTTTTTCACAACCGGCACAGGGCGCGGTCCCCAGCCCTCATCCGCCGGCTGGAACTCATCAGCGCAGCCAATTGCGAAGGTCGGAATCAGGTTCATGTCGAACGCGCTTGCGTGATCATTGTAGACGAGAATGACCACATCCGGCTTGTTCTCCGGCTTTGCGATCCATTCTTTCGTCCAGTCAAAACCTGCGAAAGCGGGCTTCCAGTAGTCGTCTTGAGTGTTGCCAAGATCGACGGCCGCGCCGATGGCCGGCACATGGCTTGATGTTATGCCTGCTGTGATACGGGCCATGAATTTAATAACCTTTCTTTTTCGAACGCAGGCCTTCGGGCGAGCGTCCGCCAGAAAGCATCATATTTCTGTATTCTTCGACGCTCATGCCTGTCATCGTCGACACCGCCTGAAGATAGGATTTGCCGTCGGTCGAAAACACTTTCGCCAGAAAATAAATATTGCCGCCGAGGTCGAGCAGCTTGTCATAATCCCGGGCGAGCAGGGCGTCTTTCTGTTCCTGTGTCATGTTCGGCCACTCGTCGAGATAGGCTTTTTCGTCGGCGAGCCAGCGCTTGCGATTTTCATCCTTCATCAGGCTCATGGCGAACTGGTTCACCCAATAGCCTTTCCGCGCGCGCGCGGTCGTGTAAACGCGCGTGCCCGGAATATCATCAAACTCGGCCAGATATTCGTGAATGTTTTGTTTCATTACTTACCTTCCTCCGGCCAGTACAGGCGCATGGGATTATCTACGAGCAGTTTGTGCTGAAGCGCTTCAGTTGGTGCGATGCGCGGGATCATATCGACAAGCCAGGCGTCGTCCGGCATGTGCGATTTCAGATTCGGATGCGGCCAGTCTGTGCCCCAGAGGACGCGGTCGGGGAAACTTTCGACGATACGGCCTGCAAAAGGCACGAAATCGTCATAGGACGGCGGCCCGGATTTTGAGAGACGTTCGGGGCAGGTGACCTTAGACCAAATGTTTTCATTTTCCGCCATCAATTTCTGGAACAGAGAAAATTCCGGTCCATCGACATCCTTCGTGACGTCAGGACGGCCCATATGGTCGACCACGACAACGGTCTCGATATTTGAAATGAAATCGTAAAGTTCCGGCAATTCTGGCGCCTCGAAATAGATGACGATGTGCCAGCCGAATTTGTTGATGCGCTCGACGAGCTTGGCGAGCACGGCAGGCGGCAACGGGTCGACCAGGCGTTTTACAAAATTGAAACGGACGCCCTTGATGCCATTGGCGTTGAGAAGTTCCAACTCTTCATCACTGACGGATGGTTTGACCGAGGCGATGCCTTTTGCTTTGCCGCCCGAACTCATTACGGCGTCCACGGTCGCGCGGTTGTCGGCGCCGTGACAGGTCGCCTGCACAAGCACATTGCGTGAAAAACCGAGATGATCGCGCAGGGCGTAAAGCTGATTTTTTGAGGCGTCGCAGGGTGTGTATTTGCGCTCCGGTGCGAAGGGAAATTCATGACCCGGACCGAAAACATGGCAATGGGCGTCGACGGCGCCGGGCGGCGGCGTAAACTTCGGTTTCGACGGCCCGTCAAACCAGTCTAGCCAACCGGGCGTCTTTTCAAATGTCTCGCTCGCAGCGCTCATGAAGCGTTACTTGCCTTTCGCTTTCAGGAATTTGTCCAGGCGCGGATAAACCCGACGCGCATTGCCCTCGTAAACTTTATATAGGTCGTCAGCCGACAAACCCAAATTATCGACATAACGCTTGGTGTCGTCGAAATACTGACCCGTTTGCGGGTCGATGCCGCGAACGGCGCCGACCATCTCCGAGCCAAATAGAATATTTTCGATCTCGATGACTTCGAAAAGGAGATCGATTCCCGGCTGGTGATAGACGCAAGTGTCGAAATAGACGTTCTTCATGACGTGAGTTTCGACCGGCGGTTGTTTCAGCATGTCTGCAAGGCCGCGATAGCGCCCCCAGTGATAGGGCACGGCGCCGCCGCCATGAGGAATGACGAGTTTCAGATCCGGGAAATCCTTGAACAGATCGCCCTGAATGAATTGCATGAACGCGTTGGTGTCGGCTGCGATATAGTACGATCCCGTCGCGTGGAACGTCGGATTGCACGAGCCTGACACGTGGATCATCGCCGGGATTTCAAGCTCCACGAGCTTTTCGTAAATCGGATACCAGTATTTGTCGGTGAGCGGCGGCGCGTTCCAGTGGCCGCCGGACGGGTCCGGATTCAGATTACAGCCGATGAACCCAAGCTCGTTTACGCAGCGCTCGACTTCCGCGATGGAATTGTCGAGAGACCCGCCGGGAATCTGCGGCAGCATGCAAACGCCGATAAAATTCTCAGGAAATAGCTGCGTCACCCGATGGATCATGTTGTTGCAGGCGATCGACCATTCCATTGCCGTTTCTGCATCGCCAACATGCGGCTCCATGGCCGAGGCGCGCGGGGAAAAGATCGTCATGTCGCCGCCGCGTTCTTTTAACAAACGTAGCTGGTTTGCCTCGATCCCCTCGGCGATCTCGTCGTCGCTCATTTCAGGCTGCATGGGTTTGGGCAAGGACGGATCTTTCAGGCGCGCTTTTTGCGCCGCGCGGAAATCCGTATGGGCTTTCGGGACGATGGTCTGGTGGCCATGACAGTCAATGATCATAAGGAACGCTCCGGACTTGCGCCGTTGATGATTGAATCCAGCATATCGGGCAGGGTAGTTTCAGTAAGGGCATAACGAAAACCTGCGGAACGGTCCTGCCGCTCTGCGCAGGCTGAGCTCATCAGGGGCGAAACTCCCGCTTCCTCTACGGTTTTTGCGACTTCGCGCATCTCTTCCGCGCGCCGTTTTCCATGTTCCAGCGCGCGCGAGATCATATAGGTGGAAAGTTCATTCCAATCCGGGCCGGGAAAGAGGTCCGAGAGGGAGGTGATAACCGTGTTCTCGACGCCGTAATGGCGCGCGGAAAGCAGGGATTCGGTCAACAGCGCCTCAACCCCTTTGACCATGATGCTGCGGCACATCTTTGCGGCGGACGCCTTGCCGTATTCCTCGGAGAAAATTTTGGCGCCTGCAAAGCCAAGGTCATGGATAAGGGGCAGGAATGCCTCGGCATAGGGACCGCCGAACAACATGGGGCAGGCGATGCGTTTGGGCCCGATGGGCGACATGACGGCGGCTTCAACATAACGCCCGCCAGCCTCATTGATGTCGGCTGCAGCCTTTGTCTTTACGCCGGGGGAAGCGGAATTCAAGTCGAGAAAAATGGCGTCTTTTTTTATCGCGCCGGTGACGCTTGTTACTGCGCTGATAGTTTGCGCTGCTGTCACTGCGCTAATGATGATGTCGGCGTTCTCTGCGGCATTCTTTGCGTTTGCGCCTTTGCGGACTTTGCCCGCCGCTTTTGACGGGGCGCTGTCGGGGTCGGCAAACAAAATATCCCATGCAGAAATCGAACGGGCTTTGCCGCCGATGTCAGAGGCCAGGACCTGGCCGACCTCGCCAAAACCGATCAGGCATATATCAGGTGCGCCGCTCATTTTCCGTCCCAAACGCTTGAGCGGATATAAACCTCGCCGCGCATGAGCTTGCGCGCAGTACGCAACAGGGCCGAGCGTTTCACATCCACTGCGCCGCCGCCGAACGATACATCCATATCGACCGTGAAAAACCCGGTGGGGTGTTCGATCTCCAGGCGCTTTTCACCGTCGCCCGCATCTAGCTTGGCGATGCCTTCCGCGACGGAGCCGGGCAGCATGCAGGCCGTGGCGACGCTGACGGCGCCAAGAACGCCAATCGCTTCATGCACTCGATGCGGTATGAAACTCCGGGTGTTGACAACGCCGCCCGATTGCGGGGGCGAGACCAGTGTCATTTTCGGCACAGTCTTTTTCTCAACGTCGCCGAGATTCATTTTCGGGCCAATCTGCAGGCGGATGCTTTCGATGCGCTTTTTCAGCTCTTCATTCGCTTCGAGATCGGCGGGGCTTTCCGAGCCCGAAAGACCAAAATCAGCGGCGCGCAAAACGACCACTGGCATGCCGTTATCGATGCATGTCATTTCGACGCCGTCGACTTCGTCAATGACATTTCCAGTCGGCAAAAGCGCGCCGCAACTGGAGCCCGCGACATCCAGAAAATCGATGGGAATGGCGGCGGCGGTTCCCGGCACGCCATCAATGCGCGCCTCGCCTTCATACTCAACCTGACGCCCGGGCGTCGGCACATGGGCGACGGCGATGGCGTCTGTATTGACCATATGAATGCGCACTGGCGTTGCGCCGTCTTTCGCCTCAACAAAATTGTTTTCAATCGCCCAAGGGCCAACGCCGGCGAGAATGTTGCCGCAATTCTGGCTGGTGGAGACTTCCGGCTTGTCGACGACTACCTGCAGGAAAAGATAGCTGACATCGGCGTCATCGCGCATCGGTTCGGACAGGATGGCGACCTTGCTGGTGAGCGGGTGGGCGCCGCCGACGCCGTCAATCTGGCGCAGGTCGGGCGATCCCATGGCGGCGAGCAAAACCTGGTCGCGCAATGCCTCGTCGACCGGCATATCTTTCGCGTTGAAGTAAAGTCCTTTCGACGTCCCCCCGCGCATCAGGGTCGCCGGGATCGCCGTCATCATGACTTCCGCCAGTCTTTCTGGTCGATATATTTAAGGCCGCGCTCGGCGAGTCGTTCCCGCATCTTGTAGATGTCGAGACCCAGATCGCCGGCGGCGAGACGCTGGCGTTTTGATTCCTCGTTCGCCTCGCGCTCCTGAGATTTCTTCAAAACGCTGGCGGCTTCTTCTTTGGCGACGACGACCACGCCGTCATCGTCAGCAATGATGATGTCGCCGGGGTTTACGTAAGCTCCGGCGCAGACGATGGGAATATTTACGTCGCCCAGCGTTTCTTTGACCGTGCCCTGGCTGAAGACGCATTTCGACCAGACAGGAAATCCCATCTCTTCAAGATCTTTGGTGTCGCGAACACCAGCGTTGATAATAAGCGCCTTGACGCCGCGCGCCTTGAGCGAAGTAGCGAGAAGGTCGCCGAAATAACCGGCGTCCGAATCCGAGGTTGGCGCCAGCACCAGGACATCACCGGGCTCGCATTGTTCAACTGCGACGTGGATCATCCAATTATCGCAGGGAGCGGCGGAGATGGTGACCGCGGTCCCGGCCACATGAGCGCCTTTGTAAATAGGGTTGATATCCGCCGCGAGAAGACCCTTTCTTCCTTGCGCCTCGTGGACGGTGGCGACGCCGATCCGGCCTTGCGCGAAGGCGTCCACGACCGACTTGTCCGCACGCTCTATGTTGGTGACGACGACGCCCATGCACTCCTCCTTAAATTGTTGATTCCTTATGACCTTTCAGATGCGCCGGCGCATGGTTGAAATCCAATTGAAAATCAGCCCCAAATATAAGAAAATGCTAATGACTAAGGATCATCCTCATCTTTTATGCCCCATTCTTCCCATCTCTGGCATTCGCCCAATCTCTGGCATTTGAACGTATTCCGCGAAATCATCCGGCGCGGTTCGGTGACGGGCGCAGCGGCTGCGCTGGGGCTGACGCAACCGGCTGTAAGCCAGGCGCTAAAAGGGCTGAACGACCATTATGGGGCCGACCTGACCGCGCGCAGCAAGGACCGGATTGTTGCGACCGAGGAGGGGGGCATTCTTCTTGAACGCGCCGCGGTTGCGCTTGGCTTGTTGAGTGAAGGGGTAAGGGAGGCGTCTGGGCCGAAGGCTAATCCGGGCACCGCATTGCGTGCGATGTCCGCCCGCCGTCTCGAAACCCTTGCCAGCATTGTACGTCATGGAGGCTTTTCGGGCGCTGCGCGAGCCGAAGGATATGCGGCGCCGACAGTGCACAGGGCGGCGAAGGATCTTGAAAAAGCGCTTGATGCTTCGTTGTTTGAAAGCACCAGCCACGGCGTGAGGCCCACCAAAAAGGCGGAAATTCTGGCGCTTAAAACCGGCCTTGCTTTTGCGGAATTAAAGCAGGCGGCGGCGGAAATTGCGGAATCAAAGGGTCACGAAGCGGGCGGCACTGTTATTGGCGCCATGCCGCTGGCGCGAGCGCATCTGGTTCCCGCCTCGGTAGCGGCTTTTTCCGCCTCTTATCCCGATCATAAGGTTACGATTGTCGATGGCGCCTATGAGGATTTGCTAATCGGATTGAGAAGAGGAGAGACGGACATATTGGTGGGCGCCATGCGGGAAAACCCGGCGCTTAAAGATGTCGTCGAGGAGCCTTTGTTTGACGACCCATTGGCGATTGTCATGCGCGTTGGTCATCCGGCGGCTGAAGCGCGTCTCGACGGCGCGACGCTTGGTTCTTTTTCATGGATCGCGCCGCACGCAACGTCGCCTCTCCGCAGTCATTTTGATGCGCTGTTTGAGAGTTTGAATTTACCGGCGCCGAAGGATGTTATTGAATGTAACTCCCTTGGCGTTGCGCGTGTCTTATTAATGAATTCCGATCGCTTGATGCTGCTGTCTGATGAACAGATTCGGTATGAAAAGACGGCGAACATGCTGATTTCGCGGCCGCACCCGGTTTCGGAAGTCTCGCGCAGCATTGGGTTAACCAAGCGGCGCAATTGGCGGCCGACCACGGTTCAGGCGGCTTTGCTGGCGGAAATCAACAGGCAGGCGAAAAAGGAGGCCGGCTAGGCTTCGCAAATCCGACATCCCTTGTGCCCGAATTGATATGGGGTTTTCATGATTTTATGTTACGTCTCAACCTTGTAGCTATGAGACGAAACTGCGCGTGACCCTATCAAGCCTGATTGAGCCTTTTGTCGGCCGCACCGGCGGCCTCATTTCCGCATTGCACGAAGTGCAACGTGTTCACGGTTTTTTGCCGGATGACACCGAAGCGGAAGCCGCGCGCGCCTTCAACCTTTCGCGCGCCGAAGTGAAAGGCGTCATCAGTTTCTATCACGACTTCAAGCGTGCGCCGCAAGGTAAGACAGTAGTGCGTCTTTGCGCTGCCGAAGCTTGTCAGGCGGCAGGCGGGCGTGACTTCATTAAGTCTGTTGAAGAAAAATTCGGCTTGAAAATGGGCGAAACAAGCGCATCGAAAGATTTGACGCTCGAACCCGTTTATTGTCTTGGCCTTTGTTCGACAGCGCCGGCTGCGATGGTTGATGATCGGCTAGTCGGTATGGCGGATACAGGAAAGATTGAGAAAGCGTTAGAGCGCGCCAAAAAGGAAAGCGCGTCATGAGTGCGCTGACGATTTACCTCCCGCTTGACTCTGCTGCTGTCGCGATGGGCGCTGACGATGTCGCGGACGCGCTTTCCGCCGAAGCCGCCAAGCGCAAGATTGAGTTAAAGCTTGTGCGCACGGGCTCGCGCGGCATGCACTGGCTGGAGCCGCTTCTTGAAGTTGAAAAAGACGACAAGCGCATCGGCTATGGTCCGGTGAGCGAAGATGATGCGGCGGCGCTTCTCGATGCGATGATAGGAAACGGCAAGCAAGACAAAAATGTCGGGCCGGTGGAAGAGATTCCGTTTTTAAAAAATCAGACGCGGCTGATCTTCGCGCGCTGCGGCATTGTCGATCCGGTTTCCGTTCCTGACTATCAAAGTCATGGCGGTTACGCCGGTCTCGACAAGGCGCTGAAGATGGACAGCGCCGCCATCTGCGAAGAAGTCATGCAGTCCGGTTTGAGAGGACGCGGCGGCGCAGGCTTTCCGGCGGGCATCAAATGGAAAACGGTTGCGGGCGCTGAAGCGGATCAGAAGTATATTGTCGTAAACGCCGATGAAGGCGACAGCGGCACCTTTGCAGACCGCATGATCATGGAAGGCGACCCCTTTACGCTGATCGAAGGCATGACCATCGCCGGCGTCGCCGTCGGCGCCACGCAAGGCTACATCTATTTGCGGTCGGAATACCCGATCGCAGCGCGCGTCCTCAATGAAGCGATTGCGAACGCCCGCAAGGCGGGATTGCTTGGCGACAATGTGCGCGGCTCAGGCAAGGCCTTCGATATCGAAGTGTTCATGGGCGCCGGCGCCTATATTTGCGGAGAGGAGACATCGCTTCTCAACAGCCTTGAAGGCAAACGCGGCGAAGTGCGCGCGAAGCCGCCATTACCGGCGCTCGAAGGTCTCTTTGGCAAGCCGACCCTAGTACATAATGTCATTTCGCTTTGTTCGGTTCCGGCGATTTTTGAAAAGGGCGCTGCGTTCTATCGTGACTACGGTATGGGCAAGTCGACGGGAACGATGCCGTTTCAAATTGCCGGCAATGTCAAACAGGGCGGTCTTTATGAGACGGCGTTCGGCGTCACCCTGCGTGAGCTGGTGGAAGAGATCGGCGGCGGGACATTTTCAGGACGGCCGGTTCGCACGGTGCAGATTGGCGGGCCGCTCGGCGCCTATCTGCCGCCCCGTCTTTTTGATCTCAAAATGGACTATGAAACGATGATTGAACACGGCGCTGGCGTTGGCCATGGCGGCCTAGTGGTGTATGATGACGGCATCAATCTCGCGGATCAGGCGCGCTACGCCTTTGAGTTCTGCGTTGAGGAATCCTGCGGCAAGTGCACGCCCTGCCGCGTTGGCTCGGTTCGCGGCGTCGAGACCGTGGACCGCATTACGGCAGGCGTCGATCGCGATAAAAATTTAACAGTCCTCAACGACCTTTGTGAGTTGATGGTGGATGGCTCGCTTTGCGCCATGGGCGGCATGACGCCGATTCCGGTTCAAAGCGCGGTGAAATATTTCCCGGAGGATTTCGGGATCAAGCCGGCGCTGAAGGCGGCTGAGTAGGACCCGCCGCGACAAGCGGCAGAATGGAGACGGCATCATGGCCCTCTTGAAAGAAACTGATTACGGTACCCCGAAACCGAAGTCGAAAAATGGCGCGGGCAAAAAGGTGTCGGTGGAGATCGACGGGTTCAACGTCGAAGTGGACGAGGGCGCCAGCATCATGCGCGCCGCACAGGAGATCGGGATTTCCATTCCGAAGCTCTGCGCCACGGATATGGTGAAATCATTTGGCTCCTGCCGGCTGTGTCTGGTCGAGGTTGACGGCGCCAAAGGCACACCGGCGTCCTGCACGACGCCAGTGCGCGAAGGCATGAAAGTCCGCACCCAGACGGACCGCCTCGCAAAACTGCGCCGCGGCGTCATGGAGCTTTATATATCCGACCACCCGCTCGACTGTCTCACCTGTTCCGATAATGGCGATTGTGAATTGCAGGACATGGCCGGCGCTGTCGGCTTACGTGAAGTGCGTTATGGATATGAGGGCGAGAACCACACAAAGCTCTCCAAGGACGTATCGAACCCTTACTTTGAATACGATCCGTCAAAGTGCATTGTCTGCTCGCGCTGTGTGCGCGCATGCGACGAGGTGCAAGGGACACTGGCGCTGACCATTGAAGGCCGCGGGTTTGAGTCGCGCGTTGCCGTGGGCGGCGCCAATTTCTTTGATTCTGAATGCGTTTCCTGCGGCGCCTGCGTCGAGGCGTGCCCGACGGCGACCTTGCAGGAAAAGTCCGTTGTCGAACATGGCGTGCCCGACCGCACGGTGTTGACCACCTGCGCTTATTGCGGCGTTGGCTGTTCCTTCAAGGCGGAGCTTAAGGGCGATCAGGTAATCCGCATGACGCCGCACAAAGACGGCAAGGCCAATCACGGCCACTCCTGCGTTAAAGGACGTTTCGCCTGGGGGTATGCGACCCACAAGGACCGCATCACGAGCCCGATGATCCGCGACAAGATCACAGATCCGTGGCGCGAGGTCAGCTGGCAGGAAGCGGTTGATTTCGCCGCGACGAAACTGAAAGCGACGCAGGAGAAATACGGCCGGAAATCCATCGGTGCGATTTCATCTTCGCGCTGCACGATTGAGGAAGTCTGGGCCGTCGTCAAAATGGTTCGCACCGCCTTTGGCAACAACAATATCGATACTTGTGCACGGGTTTGTCATTCCCCTACAGGCTACGGTCTCAACCAGACCTTTGGCACATCGGCGGGCACGCAGGATTTCGACAGCGTCGAGGAAGCGGACGTTGTTTTAATCATCGGCGCGAACCCGACCGACGCGCATCCAGTGTTTGCATCACAGATGAAGCGGCGTCTTCGTGAAGGCGCCAAGCTGATCATCGTAGATCCACGCGCCATTGATCTCGTCAAAACACCGCACATCTCGGCGGCTCATCATCTTCCGTTACAGCCCGGCACCAATGTCGCGATGGTCAATGCATTTGCTCATGTAGCGGCGACGGAAAACCTCCTTGATGAAGCCTTTATCAAGGAGCGTTGCGATCTGCCGTCCTTCAAGGAATGGCTCGATTTTGTGAAGGGTGAGGAAAACTCTCCCGAGGAAGTGTCCAAATCAACAGGCGTTCCCGCTGAAGACATTCGCGCGGCGGCGCGGCTTTATGCGACCGGCGGCAACGCGGCGATCTATTACGGTCTTGGCGTCACAGAACACAGCCAGGGATCGACCATGGTCATGGGCATGGCGAACCTCGCCATGGCGACGGGCAATATCGGCCGCCGCGGCGTTGGCGTGAACCCGCTGCGCGGGCAGAACAATGTTCAGGGCTCTTGCGATATGGGGTCGTTCCCCCATGAGTTCTCCGCCTATCGCTCAGTCAAGAACGATGCAGCGCGCGAGCTCTTTTCAAAGGCATGGGGCCGCGAACAGGACGCGGAGCCGGGATATCGTATTCCCAACATGTTCGATGAGGCGATCGCAGGCAATTACAAAGGTCTTTACGTTCAGGGCGAGGATATCGCCCAGTCTGATCCCAATACGCTTCATGTCGAAGCCGCCCTGAGGGCGATGGACTGCATCATCGTTCAGGACCTCTTCCTGAACGAGACGGCGCGGTTCGCCCATGTCTTCTTCCCGGGCACATCGTTTCTCGAGAAAGACGGGTGTTTCATCAATGCCGAACGGCGCATCAACCGTGTGCGCCCGGCCTTGCGCACCCAGACCGGCATTCAGGAATGGGAAGCTACGCAGATGCTTTGTAATGCGCTCGGCTATACTGAGATGAATTATGAAAGCTCGGCTGAAATCATGGACGAGATTGCGGAGCTGACGCCGACCTTCGCACATGTCTCGCACAAAATGCTTGATGAGCGCGGCAGCGTGCAATGGCCGTGCAACGATGATGCGCCGGACGGCACACCGATCATGCATGTGGATGGTTTTGTGCGCGGAAAGGGACTGTTCGTCGTTACCGAATATGTGCCAACGACGGAAAAAACCAACCGTAAATTCCCGCTCATCCTCACAACGGGAAGAATTCTGTCGCAATATAATGTGGGCGCGCAAACCCGGCGTACCTATAACAGCGACTGGCACGCCGAAGATGTGCTTGAAATTCACCCTTCCGACGCCGAAGCGCGGGGCGTTCAAGACGGGCATTGGGTCTCTATCCGCAGCCGTAAGGGCGAGATTTCGCTGAAAGCGCTTGTTTCCGACCGAATGGCGCCGGGCGTCGTCTACACGACCTTCCACCACCCGGAAACGGGCGCCAATGTGGTCACGACGGAAAACTCCGACTGGGCGACCAGCTGTCCCGAGTACAAGGTGACTGCTGTCGAGGTGGCGCCGGCGAACCACAAATCGCAGTGGCAGGAAGAATATGAAGCGACGACGCCCGAGCTGCGCCGCATTCTGACCACGGGCGTCGTGGAGCCAGCGGAATAGCGTGACGACCTTTCAACGGTTCGGCGACGCGCCGCCCCGGGAAGGGGAAACGCCAGTCACTGGCGGAACATGGCGCGTCCCGTCTGAAACACCGGTCGCGTTTGTCTATAACAAACGAAATTACGCCGTCATGCTGGCGACCCCTGCCGACATGGAGGATTTCGCCGTCGGCTTTTCGTTGACGGAGAGGGTTGTCGACACAGTGGACGACATCGCCAATGTCGACATTCATCAGAGCGCCTGGGGGATTGAATTGCATCTCTCCATCGCGCCTGAAAAACTGGAAAGACTCGATATTCGTCAACAGCGGCGTAACCTGGTTGGGCGCGCCGGTTGCGGCGTCTGTGGCCTCGAAAACGCAGAAACGTTTTTTGAAACGCTTCCAAAAGTCGCCGATGCGCCGGTGGAGGTTGCTATGGAGGCGTTGGCGGGCGCTTTGGCCGATTTACGAATGCGCCAGCCTTTGAATGAGGCCACAAAGACCGTTCATGGCGCAGCCTGGGCGTCCCGCGACGGCGCTATTCAGACAGTGCGGGAGGATGTGGGCCGCCATAACGCGCTCGACAAGCTGATCGGTGCGCTGACGCGCGAAGGCGCAGATATGGCGGCTGGCTTTGTGCTGATGTCGAGCCGCTGTTCCTATGAAATCATTGAGAAATGCGCGAGAATAGGCGTTCAGGCCGTCGCAAGCGTATCGGGCCCCACTTCTTTCGCAATTGCAAAGGCGCGGGAGGCGAATCTGAGTTTGTATTGCCGAGATGGAAAGACTTTTGTTCGCGCCGCCCCATAAATGTATGCTATACATACAATCTCAAAAAATAAGGGAGGGTCGGCAAGACCGGCTAAGATCTGATGACGCAAGATAATTTGCCCGCACCGGGCGCTCCTGACATCGACATCGCGCGCGCCGCCAAGATGGATCCGATCCTGCCGCTCGCGGAAAAACGCCTTGGCGTTCCGCCTGACGCGCTGGTGCCGTTCGGCCATCACAAGGCGAAAGTCTCCCTCGATTACATCAACTCCTTAAAGAGCAAGAAAGACGGCAAGCTCGTGCTCGTCACCGCCATTACGCCGACCCCGGCGGGCGAGGGCAAGACGACGACGAGCGTCGGCGTCACGGACGGTCTGAACCAGATTGGCGTCAACGCCATGGTCTGTCTGCGCGAGCCGTCACTGGGCCCCTGTTTCGGTATGAAGGGCGGCGCCGCTGGCGGAGGCCGCGCGCAAGTCATCCCCATGGAAGACATCAACCTTCATTTCAATGGTGACTTCCATGCGATCACCTCGGCGCACAGTCTTCTGGCGGCGCTGATCGACAATCACATTTACTGGGGCAATGAGCAGGAAATCGATCCGCGCCGCGTTGTCTTCCGCCGGGTCGTCGACATGAATGACCGCGCGCTCCGTAATATCGTGATTGGCCTTGGCGGGCCCCCCAATGGTGTGCCGCGCGAGAATGGTTTCGATATTACGGTCGCCTCGGAAGTGATGGCGATCCTCTGTCTCGCCAATGACATCGAAGATTTGCGCGAACGTTTAAGCCGGATTATCGTCGCGCGCCGCCGCGACAAGTCGCCGGTCACGGCTGGCGATATCGGCGCTGACGGCGCCATGGCTGTTTTGTTGAAAGATGCGCTGCAGCCGAACCTTGTGCAGACCATCGAGCATAACCCGGCCTTTATTCATGGCGGCCCCTTCGCGAACATTGCTCATGGTTGTAATTCCGTGATGGCGACGAAAACGGCGATGAAACTCGCCGACGTGGTTGTGACCGAGGCTGGCTTCGGCGCTGATCTTGGCGCAGAGAAATTCCTCGATATCAAATGCCGCCAGTCGGGACTATGGCCGGACGCGGTTGTATTGGTTGCAACAGTGCGCGCCTTGAAAATGCAGGGCGGCGTCGCGAAAGCCGATCTCGGCGCCCCGAATGTTGACGCGGTCGAAAAAGGCTCGGTCAATCTCAAGCGCCACATTTCCAACCTTAAAAAATACGGTCTCAATCCAGTCGTGGCGATCAATCACTTCATTCATGATACGGACGAAGAGGTTGCGGTCATTAAAAAGCTTGGCGAAGAATTTGGCGTCAAGGTGGCGCTGTCCAAACATTGGGCCGAAGGCGGTAAAGGCGCCGTAGACCTTGCGAAAGCGGTCAAGGAAGAACTCGATAAAGGCGCTGGCGAAGGCAAGCTGCTTTACCCTGACGACACGCCGCTTGCGAAAAAGATCGAGACTGTTGCGAAGGAAATTTACGGGGCCGAGGGCATTGCGCTGTCGTCTGCCGCCGCGAGTAGCCTCAAGGAATTTGAAAAGCTCGGTTTCGGTCACGTTCCGGTCTGTGTCGCTAAGACGCAATACAGCTTCTCAACGGACCCGACCAATCTCGGTGCGCCTTCGGGCCACACGCTGGAAGTGCGCGAGGCGCGCCTCTCCGCGGGCGCAGGCTTCGTTGTGGCGGTCTGCGGCGATATCATGACCATGCCGGGCCTGCCGAGAAAGCCGGCGGCGCTGGAAATCGGCCTCGACAAGGACGGCCAGATCGTCGGTCTGGCTTAAAAAGAGCCTCTTCCCCGTTTACGGGGGAGAAGCACCGGCAAAGCCGGGGATGGGAACTGCGCGCCGCAGAATAATGACGCTGGGGGCCCTTCGTCAGCTTCGCTGACACCTCCCCCGTGAACGGGGGAGGACGCGCTTGCACCCATTTGCCGGACTTCTTACCTGCGTGGTATGGCTAAGCCCATGAGAACGCTTCGCGACACATTCGGCCGCCAGATTACCTATCTGCGCCTCTCGGTGACAGATCGCTGCGATCTGCGTTGCACATATTGCATGGCGGAGGAAATGAAGTTCCTCCCCAAGCGGGATGTCTTGAGCCTGGAAGAGTTGGAGCGGCTTGCGGGCGCATTCATTGATCGCGGCGTCAAGAAAATCCGCATCACCGGCGGCGAGCCTTTGGTGCGCCGGGACATCATGACCTTGATGGCGCGGCTTGGGCGCAGGCTTGAGGCCGGTGATCTCGATGAACTGACGCTGACCACAAACGGCACCCAGCTTCACCATCATGCCGATGTGCTGGCCTCACTCGGCGTTAAACGCATCAATGTCTCTCTTGATACGCTGGACGATACAAAGTTCGAAACGCTGACGCGCCGCAATCGCCTCTCTGATGTTCTGCGCGGTCTGGATGCGGCGCAGGCGGCGGGCCTTAAGGTCAAGATCAACACGGTCGCGCTGAAAGGCGTCAACGAAGATGAAATCCCGGCGATGATCGAATGGGCCCATGGCCGGGCGATGGACCTGACGCTTATCGAAGTTATGCCGCTTGGTGAGATCGAGGAAGACCGTGTCGATCAATATTTGCCGCTGACGGCGGTGCAGGACAAATTGCAATCGCGATGGACCCTGACCCCGTTGGAGATGAAGACCGGCGGTCCTGCGCGTTATATGAGAGTCGAGGAAACCGGCGGCGCACTCGGCCTCATTACGCCGTTGACCAATAATTTCTGCGCTGGATGTAACCGGGTGCGCGTCACCTGCACCGGCGAGATCTATATGTGCCTCGGTCATGGCGACAAGATTGACCTGCGCGCCGCCTTACGCGGGGACAATCCTGATGATGCGCTCAGCGTTGCGCTTGATCGGGCCATGCTTAAAAAACCTGAGCGCCACGCCTTTGACATCACTGAACGCGGCGCCGCGCCGGCGGTTTCCCGGCATATGTCGGTGACCGGAGGCTGACCATGGCGCGCATTCTGTTTTTTGGAAAACTGGCGGACGCGGCTGGCGGGAGATCGTGCGACTTCTCGCTCGCGCCGGATACCCGGACCATTGACGATCTGGTCTCGGCGCTCAGCGCCAAAGAAGCGGCGCTTGCTGCGGTGTTTAATGAAAATGCTGTGCGCTTTATCGTCAACGAAATGATCGCCTCGCGTGACGCGGCGATCAGTGATGAAGATGAGATCGCTTTTCTCCCGCCTGTGAGCGGCGGTTGAGCCGTGATCCGGGCCCTATGATCCGAGTTTGTGCAGATTCATTCGATCCGGGAGCGGAGCTTTCCGCATTTGAGAAAAATGCTTCCGGCGCCGGGGCCGTTGTCAGCTTTACCGGCAAGGTGCGCGACGCTGCAGGCAGCGACGGTGTCAAGGCGTTGTGTCTCGAGCACTATCCAGGCGTCACCGAACGATCCATTCAAGAGATTGAAAACAAGGCTCGCGAGCGCTGGAAGATTGATGAGACACTCATCATCCACCGGGTCGGCGAACTGGCTCCGGGCGACCCCATAGTCATGGTCTGTGTCGCGAGCGCACATCGCCGTGAAGCCTTCGAGGCGGCGGATTTCCTCATGGATTATCTGAAAACGGAGGCCATGTTCTGGAAAAAGGAGATCCGCGACAGTGGTGAGGTGTGGATCGAACCGCGAAATGCGGATTACAAGGATGCCGCGCGCTGGAAAGATTCCGGGCGGCATGATGAGGAAGAATAATGCACGGCATTAACGAAGAGCTTGAATTTAAACCGGTGCGAATTGCTGTGTTGACCGTTACCGACACCCGCACTCGCGCGACCGACACGTCTGGCGATGTGCTCGCCCAGCGTATCGAGGCGGCTGGCCATACGCTTGCCGCGCGCGATCTGGTGCGCGACGACATAGAGGCGATCCGGAAAATAGTGACGCAGTGGATTGAAGATGATCAGGTGGATGTTGTCATCACTACCGGCGGCACGGGACTGACGGGAAGAGACGTGACAGTTGAAGCGTTGCGTCCGCTCTTTGAAAAAGAAATTGAAGGTTTCTCCGTGATTTTTCATCAGGTGAGCTTTCAGAGCGTCGGACTTTCGACGCTTCAGTCGCGCGCGTGCGGCGGCGTCGTCAAAGGCACATTCATATTCTGTCTGCCGGGATCTAACGGCGCCGTCAAAGACGGTTGGGACAAGGTGATTTCCTACCAGCTCGATTCCCGGCATAAGCCGTGCAATCTTGTGGAGCTCATGCCGCGACTGATGGAAAAGTAAGTGACCAAAAAGCTCACGCATTTTGACGAAAAAGGCCGGGCACGCATGGTCGATGTTTCGGCGAAGTCCGAGACGCATCGCCGCGCAGTAGCGCAAGGGCGTGTGGTTTTTACGGCGGAAAGTTTCGATCTCGTTCGCAGCGGCGGCGTTAAAAAGGGCGATATTGCGAGCGTAGCGGAACTTGCCGGGATCATGGGCGCCAAACGCACGAGCGATCTTATTCCGTTATGCCATCCGCTGCCTATCACGGGGTTGAGTGTGCGGATCGAGCCGGACGATGCCGCGCACGCTTTTGTGGTGACGGCAGAGGTTAAAACCGCAGGCAAAACGGGAGTGGAGATGGAGGCGCTCACCGCCGTCACGACCGCATGCCTGACAATTTATGACATGGCGAAAGCGGTCGACAAATCCATGGTCATTGAAGATGTGAAGCTGCTCGAAAAGTCTGGCGGCGAATCCGGCGATTTCAATCGTGACGATTAACCGATGTTGAGCGTTGAGGAAGCTATAGCAGCGATCATGGATGGCGCCGCGCCGCTCGGCTGGGAGGAGGCTGCGTTGGGCGACCTCGTTGGGCGCGTGGCGGCCGAGAATGTCGTTGCGCAGATGACGCAGCCGCCTTTCGCCGCCTCAGCCATGGATGGCTATGCGGTGCGATTTTCCGATGTAAAGATCGGCGCCGCCTTGAGCGTCATTGGTGAGGCGCCCGCCGGCGCGCCCTTTGGCGGTAAAATCAGTGCAGGCGAAGCCGTGCGGATATTCACTGGCGGCTCTGTTCCCGCGGGCGCCGATCATGTGATTATTCAGGAAGAAGTGACCCGCAACGGCGATGTTGTCACCGTCAATGATGCGCAAGAGACGCCGCGCAATATTCGTCCCGCAGGAATCGATTTCAAATCGGGCGATGTTCTCGCGGAAAAATCTACACATCTTCATGAAATTCACGGATCAATATTTGCGGCGGCGAATATAGCGTCGGTGTCAGTTCATCGCCGCCCCAAGGTTGCGGTCTTCTCTAATGGCGACGAGTTAAAAGAACCCGGATCAACATTGAAACCGGGCGAGATCATCAACTCCAACCATTATGCGCTTTGCGCAATGATCAGGCGCTGGGGAGCCGAGGCGGTTTATCTTGGCTGCGCGTCGGACAATGAAAGCGATATTCTCGATTGTTTCAAACGCAGCGCCGATGCGGACATCATTATTCCAGTGGGCGGCGCCTCGGTCGGCGACTACGACTTTGTGAAGTCGGCTTTTGCAAAGGCCGGCGGTGAAATTCGTTTCTCCAAAGTGGCCGTCAGACCGGGAAAACCAACCTGGTGCGGTGCTGTGGGAAACAGCCGGGCCATAGGCCTTCCCGGCAATCCGGCGTCCGCGATTGTTACTGCCGCTTTATTTGTTCAGCCGCTGGTGCGGCGCCTTGCCGGCGAAGTCTGGTCGGCGCCGTTTTTAAAAGCGCGGCTAACGGCGCCATTGGGCGCCAATGGCGGCCGCGAAGCCTATTTGCGGGCGCAGGAAAACGACGGCGCCATTGCCCCGGTCGCCAATCAGGACAGCTCGCTGTTGTTGCCTTTCGGATCGGCGAACGCGCTTTTGCGCCGGCCCGTCAATGCGCCAGCGCTTGATGTGGGTGATGAGGTGGAGTTTGTGCGCCTTCGCTAAAACACCATGCCGCACCAGCGCAGCAACAGGCGCGCACTGACATAGAGGATAAGGGCGGCGGTCAATCGCTTGATGGTAAGGCTCGACAAGCCAACATTCGCCAGGCGTGACCCGACCTGACCGCCAAGCAGCACCGCCGGAAACAACATCCAGTAAGCGCTGATCATGGCGAGCGCTTCCATCTCGCCAAGCTTCATTAGCTGCCCCGTCAAACCGGATAGCGAATTGACCAGAATAAACACGCTGCAGGCGCCTGCGATTTCCTTCGGCTTGCCCCAGCGGATAAGATAGAGCACGGGCGCCAGAAAGATTCCGCCGCCGATGCCCACCAGACCAGAGAGAAACCCGATAAATCCGCCGACGATCCATGCGAACGCCGCCGGCGCTGGTTTTTGTTCGGCGTCCACATCGCGGTTGCGGTCCAGCGCCAGGTGAAGCCCCGCCGCGAGCAATGAAAAGCCGAGCGCGCCAATGAACAGGGTTTCCGACACAGGAATGCGGCCGCCGGCCCATGCCGCGGGAATCGAGGTGATGAGAAAGGGCGCGATCCGGCCTAGGCGCAGATTGCCGCTTCGGGAGAAGGCGTACGTCCCGCCAGCGACAACGATGATATTACAGGTGAGGGCGATGGCGGGAAGGATGCGATAGTCGACGCCAGAGAGCACGAGAAGCGCATTATATGTCGATCCGCCGCCAAACCCGACCGAAGCATAAAGCGCAGCTGTGACAAAGAATAAGAAAATCAGGTATAAGGGCATGATTTTGAAGCTTTTTCGATGCGTGTTGTAGATCATGCCGCAAGCAAATGAAACGCCTGAGAAGGCGGGCCGGGTCGCGCTCATTCTCGCCGGGGGCGGCGGGCGGCGCATGGGCGGCGTGGACAAGGGCGCGCTCTTGCTTGGCGGACGGTGTCTTGTGGACCATTTGCTGGCGCGGCTTGCGCCGCAAACGGACCATATCCTGATTTCAGGGCGCCATGATTATGGAACCGGATTGCCGGTCATTGGCGATCGTGATGACGGTCCACTAGGTCCCGCAGCCGGTCTATGGGCGGCTTTGCACTGGATTGAAGAGAACAGTCTGGAGACGGATGGTTTTATGTCGGCGCCAGTGGATGGCCCGTTTATTCCGGACAATCTGTTTGCGCGCCTGTCCGGCGGCGTCGGGTCGGCGATTGCTTGCGATGCTTCCGGCGTTCAGCCGGCTTTCGCCTATTGGAATTGCGACGCTTTGCATGCGGCGCTGTCTACAGCGCCGGAGAATTATGGCTTTCCTTTAAAGGCGCTTGCCGACAGCGTTCATGCGGAACGTGTAATGTTCGATGAAGCGGACGCATTTCTAAACGTCAATTCGCCGGAAGACCTCGCCCGCGCAGAAGACATCGTGCGGGGTTAGAGGAAGCGCGCCACGACATCCTTATAGGAACGCGAGAGTTTCAATTCGCCGCCATTGTCGAGGATGAGAAAGTACTCACCATTGGAGTGGGGATGCAGTTCCTTGACCCGCTTCACATTGACGATCGCCGAGCGATGAACGCGCTGGAAACGTTCCGGATCGAGGCGCGTTTGCAGCGCCTTCATCGTCTCCCGAATGATATGTGTTTTTCCGCCAGCATGGATGCACATGTAATCGCCTGCGGCGTCGATCCATTCGATTTCGTCGGCGTCGAGCATGACAACCTTGGAGCCGTCCTTGAAAGACAGGCGCTCGGGATAGCGCTGTTTGTCAGTCCATTCCGGGTCGTTGATCAATTCCTTGATGCGGTCGCGGTCGTCATCGGAAAGCGAGGCGAGCATTTCAATGAGTTTTGACTCGCGGCTCGCGGCCGCCTTGCTTTTTAGCGCTTCGCGGGCGCGGTGCAGGGCGTCATTGAGGCGTTCTTCCTCGACCGGCTTGACGATATAATCGAGCGCGTTCGCTTCGAAAGCGTCAATGGCGTATTTGTCATAGGCGGTGACGAAGATGAAAAGCGGGGCGGGCGCTCCGATCATGGCGCGGACGACGCCGAAACCGTCAAGGCCAGGCATCTGGATATCGAGAAAGACGAGATCAGGGGACTGCGCCTTGATTTCTTTTACGGCTTCGCGGCCATTGGCGCATTCGCCGATGATTTCGACTTCCGGGAAAGCTTGCAAGCGAAGCTTTAGCCCCCTGAGGGCCAGCGGTTCGTCATCAACCAGAATAACGCGGATTTTTTCGTCGCTCATTTGTTCCTATCCCCGTGTTTCGAATGGAATGCGCAATGAAACGCACATTCCCTGCGGCTCTACATGGCGCAACTGGAATTGCGCGCGGTCCTGATAAAGATAGGCGAGGCGGTCGCGCATATTAACAAGGCCGACGCCGGTTTTGACATTGTCGAGAAGCGCGTTGGGATCTTCCGGCGCGTTCGGGCCGTTGTCGCACACCGTCATTGCAAGCATGCCGCCTTCGCGCTTCGCTGTGATCCGGATTTTTCCGCCTGACTCCATCTGGGCGATGGCGTATTTGATCGCGTTCTCAATCGCCGGCTGGAGGATAAGGGACGGCACATAAGCGCCGAGCGTATCTTCGTCGATGTCGAAATTGACCGTCAGCCGATCTGCGAAGCGGGTTTTTTCGATGGTGAGATAAAGCTCCAGCGCGCGCACTTCCTCTGCGAGCGTAGTTTTTTGCAACGGGTCATTATCAAGGGAGTAGCGCAAAAACGCTGACAGCTGGGTCAGCATGGAGTTTGCCTGCTTGCCGTCCTGTTCGAGAACCAGCGTCGAAATGGCGTTCAACGTGTTAAAGAGGAAATGCGGGTTGAGCTGATAACGCAGCATTTTCAGTTGCGCCTGATCGGCGAGACGAGCG
>JAUHYK010000072.1 GCA_030426465.1 Alphaproteobacteria bacterium | reverse complement strand
GAAGCGGCCCACCGCCTCGACCTGCTGTGGTGGCCACTCCTGCCATCGCGCCCACCGCAGCTTCTGCCACACGAGCTCGCGGCTGACGCCGAGCGCGTTGTCGGCCGAGAGGGTCAGCACGCGTGGCGTCAGGCGGCGCAGATCGTCCACCTCGCCCCAGGTCGTTCCGGCCTTGCGGACGAACCGGGAGACCACCTCGGGCTCCACCTCGTGGGCCGGTCGCGCCAGCGCCGCCTCGTCGGCCGGCGAGACGCAATGGGTGCAGTGCAGGGTGTGCTCGCGCACGGGCAAGGCCGCGAAGGCGTCTTCGAGGGCGCGCGCCGCCGGAGCGAGCGAGAAGCCGGTGGGTGAGGGCCGATAGCTGCGATCGGTGAGGGCGGCGGAGACCAGCAAGGCGGCGGCGAGCTTGAGGCTTGTCTTGGTCATGGCTTTACCCTCTCCGGTTTTTCGGCCAGATGCCGGATTTGCCGGGCGCGAGAATGCCCTTCGGATCGAGCGCATCCTTGATCGTCTCGTGCATCTTCCAGAGTGAATTGTTGTTCCAGCTATAGGTCTTGGCGATGCGATCCATATATTTAATGTGGGTGCGGTATTCGCCATATCCTTCCGCCGCCGCTTCATCGACGAGGACATTAAAGAGATCGTCGAGCTTCTTGCGCTCATCCGGGTTTTTCTTGTCGTAAACGATCACCGTCACATGATGGAGATCGCGCCAGCCAATGGCGAGCAGGCCCATATAGTCAAAACCGTATTCGCGCACGCGGTTCGAGACCATGTAATATTGCTTGATTGCGTCAGCACCGGTGATCGGTGAGACCGGTGAAAAGCCCACATGGCCGCCGCCGCCGTCCCAATTCAAAAAGTTGAATTCGGTGAGCTTGGGCACGCCGCGCATGGTTTCCGCGCGATGTAAGAGCAGATCGAATTTGTGCCGCCGGTCTTCGGGAAAATAGAATTTAACTCCGGGAATGTCGGCGAAACTATCGCGGATCGCCGTCCACAGCGTATCCATCAAGGGGGGAGGACCGTACAGGGCGCCGCAGAAATTCCACATGCCGAGATCGAGATCGGCCATCATGGTTTTCGCAACGCTGGGCGGGATCGGCCCGTCGCCGTCATAATAAGCGCTTTTGGTTTTCGTAATCGCTGCGTCGAGAACGAGGCTTCTGACCGTGGCGCCGTTCTGGATCACGCCGCTGACTTTTAAGGGCCGCAATCTTTCGGTGACGGTTTCAATATCGTCTTCTTTTTCAAATGTGATGAGATAGGGGCGGTAGCCCGCAGGCTCCGGCATCAGCCAGATACCCATCTTTATCACGATGCCGAAATTCGACTGCGAGAACATGCCGTCCACATAAGGCCCGAAACCATATTTGAAGAGCTGCCAGGTGTTGTTGCCGGGCATGGCGCCCATGCCGGTGCGGATCAGCTCCGCATTGGGCAGCACCACTTCCATGCCGCATTGCATGGCGAAATGGTCGCCATAGGGCGTGTAGCCGATGCCGTGATCAAGCGCGTTGCCGACAACCGATCCCCAGCCCGGATCGGGCACATCGATCCAGAGTTTTAAGCCCTTTTCCTGAATGTAATTGTAGAGATCGAAATAGCTGACGCCAGGTTCAACCAGCGCATAGCCGAATTCTTCATTCACTTCTAGAATGCGGTTCATACGGTTCAAGTCGAGAACGATGGTTCCCGACATCACCGGCGCTGCGCCGCCATAGGCGAAGTTCTTGCCGCGCGAGACAGGCCAAAGCGGCACGCCATATTCGTTTGCGACACGGACGATTTCCTGAACCTGCTCAACCGAATGGGGCGCCACCGCCGCATAGGCTTTGTAGTCGTCTTCATTATTGGAGATCGTGTAGGGGTCGTCATAGGGCGTGAGGTTCTCGTCTATGAACACCCATTCGTCGCCGACGATGCGCCGGAAACGCTCCATCGCGCTGTTCATTGCTTCAGCGGATACGCCTTCGGGTAAAGGTGCCGTCATGATCAGACCATCCCGTCTTTTGTTGTAACGCCTGTTGTGATTTCCCATGCGTGGAGATCGCGGTCCGCTCGTTCGATATGGGTCGCTGTGACGCTATGGGATTGAAGCAGGGTTTTCAGGCAGAAATAAAAGGATTCTGTCGTTACGCCGCGCAAGGAAAGCGAGCCTTGCGATGCGGTTGACACAAGCTCTCCGACCCATGGCGCCGTGAGGTCGCCATTTACCGGTGTTAATGCGCTCTTGTCCGCGAATTGTCCGGCGAGTCGATTGGCGATGACGCGCGCTTGCACGAAACGCTCGTCATAAAAGATGCGACCAGTCGCGCGTGCGTAATGTTGATTAGAATTGGCGCGCGCAAGTGATGGCGCGATAAGGGCGGAAGACATGGATGATTGCAGGAATAAGCGTCGTTTCATTGCGTCTGCGAAGTCACAACACGGATATGTCCGGTGCAGTTCATCTTCGCCCTCCCTCTCGCTTTTTTGCGCCGCGATTTCTATGCACGCAGTATTCGCGGGTTTGGGAGGGTGTCAATAACGGGAAACGAAGCCGGCTTGGACTATTGCGCAAACTGACCATAAGGTTTGCGCAGATGGATCGGGCGCCACTTTAATCCGAAGGCAACGGAATGTGTTCCGTTTCATCAGGGGGAAGGGTGAAAACCGTTCCGTCAAAATTTTGCGCCGCAGAAGAAGTCCAGTCGGCCTTTGCCTGTTCAATGCGCTCGGGCCGTGACGAAACAAGATTCCACCAGATATGGCGTTTGCTCATGGGCGCGCCGCCGAGCAGCATGAGGCGGGACTGTTCCAGCGCTTTTATCTCCGGCGCCGCATCGGGTTCGAAGACGATCATGCGCCCACTCTCGTAGCGCGCGCCGTCAACCGAAACCGCACCGCTTAGAATATAGATTGCACGCTCCTCATATTCTTGCGGCAGCACAATGCCGGCTTGGGGCTCGGCTTCCGCGCCAAGATAGAACATGGGTGAAAAGGTTTTCGCCGGCGATTTTTCGCCAAAGGCTGATCCGGCGATGAGCCGCATCGCCAGTCCGGGCCGTTCGATCACCGGCAGGCTGTCCTTGGGATGGTGATGGAACTCCGGAGCAGTCTCTTCATCGGCTTGCGGTAGGGCGAACCAGCTTTGAATGCCGTGCATGGTCTGACCGTTTGCGCGCGGCGCCTCGTCAGTGCGTTCGGAATGGACGATGCCGCGTCCCGCGATCATCCAGTTCACGTCACCGGGGCGGATTACCTGGTCGAAACCGAGATTGTCGCGGTGGCGCAATTCACCGTCGAAAAGATACGTCACAGTGGCGAGGCCGATATGGGGATGAGGACGCACATCGATACCGGTTCCCGGCTTGAAGTCGGCGGGGCCCATTTCATCAAAGAAAATGAAGGGCCCGACCGTGCGGCGTTTGGCGTAGGGAAGAACGCGCCCGACGGTGAAGCCGCCGAGATCGCGCGTTCGCGGTTCGATGATCATGCTGACGCTCATGAGCGTCAGTTTGCGCGCAGCAAGCGCCTCGATCAAGCGGCCAGGTCAGGCCGCCAGAATGATACGCTTGGTGATCATGCGAATATCATTTTCCGCGGATCGGATCGCCGTTGACGAATCCGGTCCCATGCCGATGAACAGTTTGTAGCCTTCTTCAAGGCTGAAGATCTGCAACACCGCCTGACGGACTTGCGCGTCAGTCAGCTTCGGATTGGCGGCGCGCACCAGATAAAAGATGAAGCGACCGATAGGCCGGTAAAGTTCGCGCACCATGTCGCGGGCGTCATCGCCGGAACCGGCGAAGCCCCAAAGCTGGTAGAAAAACTGATAGCTGTCGCGCGCGTTGCGAACGTAGAACTCAACGACATTGAGCAGAATATCGAGCGGCGTGTCGCGGTCCGCCTCGAATTGCGAGAGATGTTCTTCAACATAATCAGCGAGCGCTTCGCGCATCATGGCGTCGATCAACGAGTTTTTTGTGGGAAAGTGATAGGTGAGGTTGCCGACCGCGATTCCGGCTTCGTTGGCGACCTTTCGCAAGGACAGGCCCGCATGGCCGTTTTGGGTGAAAACCTTATGGGCCGCTTTCAGAATTTTCTGGATTGTGTTGCGGGTTCTGTCGGTTTTGCCATCGCCGATCTGTATTGTAGGCCGCGACCCGCGCAATTCGTTGAGATGGGTCAGGATCGCATTAAGCGCTTTTTCCGTCTCAGCGGCGTGGCTGATTTGGGAATCTATTCTATTTTCTGACGGATTCCGGACTTGATCAGTTGACGACGGCATAACTCCCCCTTAAATCGCCGTGCTCTAGGTCGCGTGACCTAATCAGTTTTCTGCGTACTAGACAAGTCAGTGAAGATCGCGGCTAACTGGTACTCATCAGTTTCCCGGCTGTGCGGTGTTCTCCCCCTGCTGCACGTCGGGGGGGCCGCGGCGGGGCAACTCGTCGCGGCCCACTCGTGACTGTAATCTCGAAAAGCTATTTTTATTCAGCGGCTAAGGGTGCTTTGTTCAGCCAGGTTTGCAGGTCCGAAAGGGCCCGTGCTGACATCGCTCGCTTACGTGCAAAGCCCTTTTCCTTGCCCTTGATGCGGTTGCCCTCCGAATCCGTCTTTGGGGTCTCGATCTCAGGAAACAGGCCGAAATTGACGTTCATGGGCTGAAATGACCTGCTGCCAGCATCGGTCATATGATCGCAGGTTATGTGATTCATGAGCGCGCCGAAGGCGGTTGTGGCCGGCGGCGTAGAAAATGGAATGCGTTTCGAATCAGCCGCCGCGAAGCGCCCGGCGAGGAGGCCCATGGCGGCGCTTTCCAGATATCCCTCGACGCCGGTGATCTGGCCGGCAAAGCGCAGCGCCGGGCGGGCTTTCAGTTTCAGGGACCCGTCGAGAAGGCGTGGTGAGTTGAGAAAGGTGTTGCGGTGAATGCCGCCAAGCCGGGCGAACTCCGCCTTTTCGAGGCCGGGGATCATGCGGAAGATGTCGGTCTGCGCGCCATATTTCAGCTTCGTCTGGAAGCCGACCATATTGTAGAGCGTGCCGATTGCATTGTCCTGACGCAGTTGCACGATGGCGTGCGCTTTTATGCCGGTATGCGGATTAGTAAGGCCAACCGGTTTCATGGGGCCGTAGCGCAATGTTTCGGGGCCGCGCTCCGCCATCACTTCAATCGGCAGGCAGCCTTCGAAATAAGGCGTCGATTTTTCCCATTCCTTGAAGTCGGTTTTCTCGCCGGTAATCAGCGCGTTCAAAAACGCCGTATACTGAGCTTCATCCATGGGGCAGTTGATGTAATCTGCGCCGTCCCCACCGGGTCCCTTTTTGTCGTAGCGCGACTGCATCCAGGCGATGTCGAAATTGATCGACTCTTTATAGACGATGGGCGCGATGGCGTCGAAAAAGGCGAGGGAGGCTTCGCCCGTCAGCGCCAGGATTGCTTCGGCGAGCGGCGGCGCAGTAAGCGGTCCCGTTGCAATAATGACATTGGTCCAGTCTTCAGGCGGCAGGCCGTCGATTAATTCGCGGCGGATCTCGATATTGGGATGATCTTCGATGGCGCGGGTGACGCCGGCGGAAAAGGCGTCGCGGTCGACGGCGAGGGCGCCGCCGGCGGGCACCTTGTTCGCATCGGCCTCTCGCATGATCAGCGAGCCCGCGCGGCGCATCTCTTCATGCAAAAGGCCGACTGCGTTGTTTTCCGCGTCATCGGAGCGGAAGGAGTTCGAGCAGACCAGTTCCGCAAAGCCGTCGGTCTGGTGGGCGTCAGTGCCCATGACGGGCCGCATCTCATGGAGGATAACCTTGGCGCCGTGATTGGCCGCCTGCCAGGCCGCTTCCGAGCCGGCGAGGCCGGCCCCAATAATATGGATAATGTCTTTTTCGCTCATGGCCGCGCTTCTAGAGCGCATTCAGAAAAGGGGAAACCGGTTTTCGGAGAAAATGCGCGCAAAAAGCGCCTTGGCTCGGCTTGGGGCGCAGGCGGCGGCGCGTGGCGCAAGGCGGCCCATTGGATTTCCCGGTCTTTTCCGGTTAGCTTTCGGTCAGCGACCGCCGGAGATGTTTGAGGGGCTGGCGGAAGGCTGAAAGGTCCCGAACAGTTGAGGGCCAGAGGGGCAATGGATGGAATTGCGTATTTTTTCTGTCATGGGCGAAGCGCTTCATTTCGGCGGGCGGCGTCTGGAGACGATTGCGCGCGTCGCCTGGCTGCCGCTTGCGCTCAGCATGATCGCCGCCATGGCCGTTGTGTTCGCCATGCTCTCGGTGATCGCCGGAAAGCTCATTACCTTTTCTGAGGTCCCGTCTTTTGTCGGCGCCAAGCGCCTCGCCGTACAGAATATGGCGACAGGATTTCAAAATGATCCGGCGGCGATGTGGACATTAGTGGCCGCCAGTTTTGCCGCGCAAACGCTTTTGACGGCGTCTTTCATGGCGCCGCTGATCCGTTATGCGGGGCTCGGCGAAAAGCCGGCGCCGGGTTTCATCCGCGCGCCTTTCGGGCCCGATCAATTGCGTTATGTCGTCTCCAGCATCTTCGGGCTGTTCTTTGTGGGCGTTCTTGTGTTCGGTCCGCTTGCGGCGGCGAGTTTTTACACGCTGAAATATGTCGCCGAAGCGTTAGCCCAGACTCTTGCGTCTTTTCCCGATCCAAACAGCCTTCACACGATCGAGGTGTCAAAGGCGAGCGACGCCATCGCCGCCGCCGGGCGCGGTTGGATATACAACCGTGCTATTCCTTTAAGCGGCGCCGCGCCGGCAGCGCTGTTATTCTGGGCCCTGCTATTCTTTCATTTTGCACCACACAACAGGCCAAGAGCGCCGGCAATCGGCAGAACGCTATTGCGCGCTTTGACTACCTTTGTGGTGGCGGCGTTGCTGATGTTTGCGGTTTCAACTTCGGTCGTAGAAGTCGTGTTCAAATTTCTTGGTGTCGAAACGCCACTAGACTCGTTTCAAAGGGGCACGGGATTTCTTGGCGTGTTGTCCTCTATCGGGTCACAATTTACGAGGTTCGACTTTAACGGGGTGGTCGAGGCGTTGGAATTTTTTACCCGTTCCCCGCAAGGGCGTTTGATTTTCTTTGTCTGTGCTGTGTTCTTTGTGGTCAATTATTTCAGCCTGCGCCTCTTTCCCTATCCCGGTGTCGCTGTCTGTCATAAATCGCTAGCGTTTGGAAACACACTGGCGATCACGCGCGGCTGGAATATCCTCAGGCTGTGGGTGATCATCATCGCACTCACTCTGCTGCTCTCCTTTATTCAGGTTGCCGTGCTCAACCAATTTCTGTTGAGCTATGTCTTGCCGAGGATTCTTGTCCTGTTGATGAGCGCCACAGAGGTTTCGACCAAACTGGTTAACAGCGGCGAAGCCGCCGGATGGGTCCGTCCATTTTTCATCTGGGTATGGAACCTGACGAAAATTAGCATAAATATCGTCTGGTCATTCTTCTCCTTCGGGGTTGCGGCCGGGCTCTATGGCCGCCTCTACCGGGAAGGTGAAAAAGCGCGGTAGGCAACAGACAGCAAAGGCGTTTCTCATGTCGCAAGGAATTCCCGTCGGGGACGTTCTCAACGAAGCGTTTCAGTTCGGCCTGAAGCGCTGGGGGACGGTGCTTCGCCTTGGATGGTTGCCGGTTGTTCTCAGCCTGCTTCTGGCTGGTGGTTATTTTGCGCTCATTCTGGATTTCGATGTCCTGGCGCAAGCCAATGAAAGCCAGTCCTTTCCCGGCTTTTCGGAAATGTTCAAAATGCCGGCGCCTGCCGTCATTGGCCTTGGCGTCGCCTTGTATGTGCTGGTTGGCATGGTCTATTGCGGCGTGATGGCGTCGATCTTCCGGCTCGTGGCGCTCGGCGAGGAGTCCCCGGGCTTTTTTCATGTCCGGCTCGACGGCCCGGCATGGCGTGTGTTCTGGGCGTCGATCATTTCAGGACTGATCTCAACCGCCATCTGGTGTGTCGCTTTTTTCATCGCACTGATCATCACCGGCAATACGGTCGGGGCCTATTTCAGCGACATGGGCGCCTTTCTTTCCGGTGTGGTGACGGCGGTGGAAACCGGTTCGGACGACTTCGCCGCGGCGCAGGCAGCCGGCCTGATCGATTATTGGCGCACATTTGTATACGCCTTCGCCATTGCGTTTATTCCGCTGCTCTATGTCGGTGTGAGGTTACAGCCTTTCGTCGCCGGATCGGCTGCGGAGAACCGGCTTATCCTGTTGGGCTCCTTTAATCTGACGGCCGGAAGATTCTGGTCCGTGCTGTTCGCCATGTTCCTGATGGGCGTGGTGATTATTCTAATCAGCACGGTCTATGAACTGTTCAGTTCCGTGATTGAAGTGTTGATGGGCCTAGGCGGGGGCAGTGGCTCGCTGGCGGTTATCGCTGGTCTGATGGGGCTGATCTATGTTGCCGTGACAGTATTTTACTACGCGGTCATTTACGGCGCACAGCTTGCCTTTTCCGCGATCATCTACCGCCGTCTTAAAACCGGCGAGTAATTACCCCCAGATTTCCATGATGAGACCGCGCCCGTCGCGGGCTTCATCGGTTAGGCGAAGCGCATCGCCGTGAAGACGCGCTTTGGCGGTGAGGGCGAGGGCGGCGGCGTCGTAAACGTCATCGCGTGCGATGGCGCTTGCACCATGTTCAGAGCGTAGGGACAGATAGATGTCTTCGGTTTCGTTCATGCCTGCGCGTTCCAAAAGCGCGCGCCGCTCCGCCTGTCCTTCGGTTTTGCGTTTCGGCCAGGTGCAAGGCTTTGCATTATTCAGCCGGGCCAAGGCGACTTCCGGATGTCCTTCCCCGAGGCGCGCCTGATCGGCGGGCGTTATGGCGTCATCGATCTCGCGGATCTTCGGCGCGATCATCCATGCCTGCTTTGAAAGACCTTTGCCGCAATGTTGTTTGCCCCAGGCGTTGGCGTCTTCATATCGGTCGAAGGCGAGCATCGGGCGCTTCGGCGAGGAGAACACGCTGGAATGGCGCAGCGGGCTTAACAGTTTTCGCGCCAGCGCCTCACAGGCGCGAGGGCCCGTCTCGCATAGGCCGATCGGCATGTCGACGATGGTCATCGCCGCTTGTTTGACGCCCAATATTTCTGCGAAGGAGGGGGCGATCCATCCGCTGACGCGATCGTCACAAAGGTTAACGCAGACGACCGCCCAGCCTGCGCGGCAGCCATCTACGCCGAGAACGCATCCCTTTACGGGAAGATTGCCGGTTTTTCCCTTTATGGTTGCTGGCATGGCCATTGCTCACATTGCCCTAGAACACAGTTGAGGGCGTCCTTCCCGTGTCCTTTCGGTCATGGCGGGGCAATGAACCGAGGGCAAGGGGGAAGTCCCGCTTGTCAGCCGCCTTCCGGGGCGGCATCCTAGAGAAAGCGGAACGACGAATGAGAATTATGGGCTTTCAAGACTCTGAAGAAGCCGGGGCGGGCGGCGCGGAGAGTTTCGTTCAATCGGAACTCTTTGCGCGGACTTTTCGCGAGGGGATGGCGCTGGTCGAAGAGACTGCGAATTATCTCGACGGCGAGGGGCGCGACGCCTCGAAACATCTTTCCCGCGATGTGGCGCTCACCTATGCCGGCGCCTCCATGCGGTTAACCACGCAATTGATGCAGATCGCTTCTTGGCTGCTTGTCTTGCGCGCTGTGCGCGAGGGCGAGATGGCGCTGGGTGAGGCGAGCGACGCCAAATACCGGCTGACGCCATCTGAAGCGGCTTCGGTGAAATTTAAAACCGAAGGCTTGCCGGATCGTCTCGTGGCGCTGATAGACGCCGCACACCAGCTCTACAGCCGCATCAGCCGGCTCGACTGTGAGCTTTTCACGGAAGCGAAAAGCGAGGATGTCAAAAACGACGCCGCCGCGCAGCAGCGCGCATTGCTGAAAGCGTTTGGCGGGCGGTAACGCTGTCCGTTCATCACAGGCGATAAAAAAAGCGGGCCCATGGCCCGCTTTTTTGTGTCAGCGCTGTTCAGCGACTTATTTCTTGAGGCCGAAGGAGCCGAATTTCTGGTTGAATTTCGATACGCGGCCGCGCTCGCCGATTTTCGCCGGGCCGCCGGTCCAGGCCGGGTGCGAGGTCGGGTCGATGTCGAGGTTCAGCGTTGCGCCGGGCTCACCATAGGTCGAGCGAGTCTCATAGGAAGTGCCGTCCGTCATCACGACCTTGATCGTGTGGTACTCCGGGTGAATATCTTTTTTCATGGCGTCAGATCCTGTGGGCGGCAAATCGGCTGGGTTTTGAATTGAGAGCGGCGCATATACGCGGCGCGGCGCCTGTTCGCAAGCCCCATCCCCGCGAAAAGCATGGCTGGCGTCTTCGCAGGTGCAATGTTATGGTTTTGTAAGGTCTTTCAACCCTGAAGTCCCCCTTGAAGCCCATTGTATCCGTTCTCTGAATTGGCCCTGTCTTGATGCGTTACTGGTTGATTTTGCTGGCCGTTCTCCTGGGGGCAGGAGCCGCGGCCGGGCTTCGCCTGCGTGAGTTTAACCAGTTTGCGCCCGTCGAGCCCGTGGCGCTCGCCCGGTGTCAGCCGGTGAAAGGCATCGCGGGTCCCGAGGATATCGAGATCGACGAGGCCGGCGGCCGCGCCTTTATCTCCTCGCTCGATCGCCGGGCTGACGCCGCCGAAGGTGTGCGGGGCGCGATTCACGTCTTCAATGTCGATGATCCCCTGTCCGCATCCGGCTGGCGCGATCGCACCGGCGGCGCGCCCGCAGCCTTTCGTCCCTATGGGCTCAGCTATTTCGAAGATGGCGAGACCCGCCGCCTGTTCGTCGTCAATGAGGCGGCGCATGCCGTGGAGCTCTATGACGTGGCGGGCAATGGCGATCTCAACCATCTTGAGACATTTGCCGAGCGGCGGCTGACCAGTCCCAATAATGTTGTCGCCGTGGGCCCGCGCCAGTTTTATGTAACCAATGATGTGCGGCCTGGACGCAATGCCCCAATCGCCGACCTCCATTTTCTTATGAATATCGGCTCCGGCGAGATTTTTTATGTGGACGGCGATGTCTGGCGCGTGGCGGCGGAAGGGTTGCGCTTCGCAAACGGGCTTGCCCTGTCCAAGGATGGGCTGACTCTCTACGCCGCCGAGACAGCCGGGAATGCGCTGAAAGTCTATGACCGCGACCCGCAGACCGGCGTTCTGGCGCTCGCCAAAACCATTCCGCTCGGCGCTTCGCCGGACAATATCAATGTCGACGGCGCTGGCGCGGTCTGGGTCGGCGCTCTTCCAAAGCCGCTCGCCGTGCCGCGTCTCGCCCATGACGCGGATGCGACGGCCCCGTCCGAAGTCCTGCGGATCGGCCCCGACGGCGCAGCGCACACGGTCTATCGCAATGATGGCGGCGAGCATTCCGCCGTCACCGTCGCCGCCCGGGTGAGAAACAAGCTCCTGATCGGCGCGCTTTACGAGGAAAAATTCCTGTTCTGCGAATTGCCGCGGGCGCCGCAATAAGCCAGAAAACGCCCATGAAATACATTTCCACCAGAGGGGGTTGTCCCCCCGTTGATTTTGAAGGCGCGTTGCTGGCCGGTCTGGCGCCGGACGGCGGGCTTTATATGCCCGACAGCTGGCCACAAATTTCGCCGCAGGACGCGCGCCGCATCGGTCAGCTTCCCTATGCGCAAGCGGCGGCGGAAATTCTGTCGCTGTTCGCAGGCGAGAGTTTCACCAAAGACGACCTCTCAGCGATGACGGCTGACGCTTACGGGACGCTCACGGATGATCGCGTGGCGCCGCTGGTGAAGCTCGGGTCCGAAGACTGGATGCTTGAGCTGTTTCATGGACCGACGCTCGCCTTCAAGGATTTTGCGATGCAGATCCTCGGACGGCTGTTCGATGCGGCCCTTGAACGCCGCGACCGGCGCCTGACCATCATTGCGGCGACATCGGGCGACACTGGGTCGGCGGCGATTGAAGCGCTGAAATCCTGCGCGCGCGTCAATGTGGTTGTCTTGCATCCGGAGGGCCGCGTCTCCGCCGTGCAGCAGCGGATGATGACCTCGGTCATCGCGCCGAATGTCATGAACATCGCCGTCAAAGGGTCGTTCGATGACTGTCAGGCGATTGTGAAAACACTCTTCGCCGATGACGCCTTTGTGCGCGATGTGCGTTTGTCAGGCGTCAACTCCATCAACTGGGCGCGGCTTGCGGCGCAGACAGTTTATTATTTCACCGCCTGGGCTCAGATCGCCGAGGGCGATGAGGCGGTGAACTTCGTCGTGCCTACAGGTAATTTCGGCGATGTCTTTGCGGGCTATGCGGCGAAGCGCATGGGCCTTCCCATCGCAAAGCTCGGTGTCGCCGCCAACGCCAACGATATCCTCCATCGCGCCATCGCCCATGGCGACTATACGCCGGCCTTAGTGAAGCCGACCGCGTCGCCTTCGATGGATATTCAGGTGGCGAGCAATTTCGAGCGGCTGTTGTTTGAAGCCAAGGACCGCGACGCGAACGCCTTGCGCGAAACCATGGAAGGGTTCGCCAGCAACAAGGGTATGAAGATCGACGATCAAACGCTGGCGGCGATCCGCGCGGACTTCGTTTCTGACGCGGTCTCCATGGAGGAAACGCTCAGCGAAATCGCGCGCCATTACAAAGAAACCGGCGCCCTTATCGATCCGCATACGGCAGTGGGCCGCGCGGCGGCAATCCGGTTCCGTGAAAGCGGCGCCTTGTCCGGCAAGATCGTAACGCTCTCGACCGCCCATCCGGCGAAATTCCCCGAAGCCGTTAAAGACGCGACGGGCGAAACGCCGGCGCTGCCCGCTTTCTACGCCGATCTTTTCGACCGGCCTGAGAAAATGAACTATGCGCCCGCTGAGGCGAAAGCCGTGAAAACGCTTATCAGCGATGCGTTTGCAAACTGATGGCGAGCATTCACATTTTGAAAAACGGCGTACGCGTCGTCGCCGATCCGATGCCGGGACTGAAAACCGCGGCGCTCGGCGTTTGGGTGAAAGCCGGCTCGGTCGATGAAAAGCCGGAGGAACATGGCGTCGCGCATTTGCTTGAGCATATGGCTTTCAAGGGAACGAAGACTCGTTCAGCGTTGGCGATAGCCGAAGAGATTGAGGGCGTCGGCGGTTATCTGAATGCAGCCACCAGCCATCAGCGCACTGGCTACTACGCGCGTATCATGGAAGATGATCTGGAGCTTGGCGCTGAGCTTTTATCCGACATCCTCGCCAATCCGTTATTTGATGAAGCCGAGTTGACGAAAGAGCACGAAGTGGTCGTGCAGGAAATCGGCGAGGCAGCCGATACGCCTGATGACGTCGTCTTTGAACGGCTTACCGAAGTGGCCTGGGGCGCTCATCCTTTGGGGCGTCCGATCCTGGGGACGCCAGACAGCGTGCGCGCGCAAAGACCTGCAAGTCTGCGCGGTTTCATGGCGCGCTGTTACCGGCCCGAAGAGATGATTGTCGCGGCGTCCGGCGCTGTGGATGAAGATGCATTATTAAAGATCGCCGAGGCTCACTTCTCCGGCTTTTCCGCCGGGGACGTCGGCGCCCCGAGAACGCCGCCGTTGTTCGAAGGCGGATTGCTTCATGACGAACGCCGCATTGAGCAGACACATCTGGCGATCGCCTTTCCGGGCGTCGCCTCTGGCGATGAGGACTTCTTTGCGACCCGTCTATACGCCGATGTTGTCGGCGGCGGCATGTCTTCGCGGCTGTTTCAGAAAATACGTGAAGAGCGCGGGCTCGCTTATTCCGTCTACGCCTTCGCCGACGGTTTTGAACAGTCGGGGCTTCTCGGCGCTTACGTGAACGCGGAAGCGAAACACATCGCAGAAGCTGCGCAGATCATCCGCGACGAGCTGGAAGCAACCGCAGAGGCGATGACGGAAGAAGAGGTCGCGCGCGGCAAGGCGCTGTTGCGGTCGTCTTTAATGATGGGGCTGGAAAGTCCGGCCAATCGGATAGAGGCCGCGTCGGGCCAGTTGTTTACTTTTGGCGCGCTGATGAGTGCGGATGAAATCCTGACCCGTATCGACGCCGTCACGATCGATGATATGCAACGTTGCGCCAGGCGCGCCCTTGCCGGGCCTTGCGCCCTGTCGATTGTCGGTCCTTGCAAGGCTGCGACGGTGGAAGCCGTCTTTAACCTCTCGTAAAGCTTTCCGTCCATTTGGTCACTCATTTTTAGGTAGTAAGTGTTACTTCTGGCCCGCTAGCGCCGGGGGAGGCAACTGCGGGTAGAGTATAGATGAGCGACTACGATCTGATTGTGATCGGCAGCGGCCCTGCGGGCCGACGCGCCGCCATTCAAGCTGCGAAATTCGGAAAGTCGGTGCTGGTTGTTGAGCGCGGACGTCGCGTCGGCGGCGTATCGGTGCATACAGGCACCATCCCGTCGAAAACATTGCGTGAGACGGCGTTGAACCTGTCCGGCTGGCGCGAGCGCGGGTTTTACGGTCGTTCCTATCGCGTCAAACAGGATATTACCGCCGACGATCTGAGCGCGCGCTTGCGCATGACCCTGACCCATGAAGTCGAGGTTCTCGAACATCAGTTCGCGCGTAACCAGGTTTCGACCATGAAGGGTGAAGCGCGCTTCAAGGATCCGAAGACAGTCACTGTCCTCAAAGAAAGCGGCGAGACCACGGAAATCACCGCCGAGCGGTTTTTGATCTGTGTCGGGACCATCCCTTTCCGTCCGGACTATGTGCCCTTTGATGGAAAATGCGTCCTCGACACCGACGAAATACTCGACCTTACCGCGATGCCGAAATCGCTGGCCGTTATTGGCGCCGGCGTTATCGGCATCGAATACGCCACCATCTTTTCAGCGCTTGATGTGCCGGTGACGCTGATAGAACCGCGGCATAAAATGCTCGACTTCATTGACCGGGAGCTTGTCGCCGATCTGACCCACCAGCTTCGCGACCGCGGCGTGCAATTGCGTTTCGGATCGCAGGCGGCCGAGATCAAGCGCAGCCCGACGTCTGAGCGTTGTGAGATCACACTCGAAAACGGACGCGTCGTGCGCTCTCACATTGTGCTCTTTGCGGCGGGTCGTATGGGCGCAACCAATAGTTTGAACCTGGATGCTTGTGGATTGAGTGTTGACCATCGCGGACGATTGAAGGTCGACCCGAAAACTTTTCAGACGGAAGTCTCGCATATTTACGCCGCCGGCGATGTTATCGGTTTTCCGAGTCTTGCCTCAACCTCGATGGAGCAGGGACGCATTGCCGCGTGTCACGCCTTTGCAGAGAAAGCGCACAAGCCGCCCGAATTTTTTCCCTATGGCATTTACGCCGTCCCGGAAATCTCGACGGTGGGCCTGACCGAAGAAGAAGTGATCGAAAAAGGCATTCCTTACGAATGCGGCGTCGCGCGTTTTCGCGAGACCTCGCGCGGCCACATTATGGGTCTCAATAACGGCATGCTGAAAATGCTGTTCAGCCTGAAGACGCGCAAGCTGCTTGGCTGTCATATCGTCGGGGAAGGCGCCACCGAGCTGATCCATATCGGTCAGGCGGTGCTCAATCTTGGCGGCGGTCTCGATTACTTTGTCGAGAACGCGTTCAACTATCCGACCCTTGCAGAAGCCTACAAGGTGGCGGCGCTGGACGCCTTCAACCGGATGCCGCAAGCCGTGCAGGCGGCGGACGAAAAGCCCGAGCCGCACAAAATGGTCGAAGAGATCGAAGCCGGGCTGAAGCGAGCCTAGGCCCGGTCGAAAGACCGACTGGGACCGTTTTCCATTCCGGGCTCTCCTCAAAACGCCGCTTCACGTTATAACATGCGGATGCTGTTCGCTTCCGCGCCGCCCAATCCTGCTTTTGACCCTGTGCTTGTCCACGAGCCGGTAATGCTGCGCCGTGGGAACGTCGCGGATTATTCCGCCTGGCTGGCGCTGCGCGAAGAGAGCAGGACGCATCTGACTGCGTGGGAGGAAAGCTGGACAGCCGAGCAGGTGACGCTGTCTGCGTTCAAGCGCCGGCTGAGAACTTATGAGCGCGATGCAAGGCGGGGCGGGGGGCTGTCTCTGCTCGCCTTCAGGCTTCGGGACAACGCGTTGATGGGTGGCGCTACGCTCACCAATATCCGCTATGGCGCGTCCCGTTCCGGCATTCTCGGCTACTGGATCGGCGCGCCTTATACGCGCCAGGGCTATGGAGGCGGGGCGGTTGCGGCGATGAAAACCCACGCATTTGAACGCCTTGGCCTTAATCGTCTTGTCGCGGCGTGCCAGCCCGAGAATATTGCGTCGCAAAAACTTCTGGAGCGGTGCGGATTCGCCCGCGAAGGGCTCGCGCGCGATTATCTGAAGATCAACGGCGGCTGGCGCGATCATTATATCTACGCCCTGACCGCCGCCGATTATCGAACCACTGCGCAAAGGCCGTCCTAATCAGGCTTTTTGCGGTGAATGGAGTGAAAAATTATCCCTAAGGCCCGGGCCGCCCCTTGCGATAATGTCACGCCCGCGTGAAGATGCAGAAGGGCGATACGCGCTGTTTCAGGCAGTGTGGGAGGCGGGCTGTCGAGACTCGACCGGATTTGGGGTGGTCGATCATCTTTGGCCCGTTTCTTGTGGGAGACGTTCATCCTTGCCGCTTTGCGGCGCCGTAGCTTTAGTCGAGGGGTTCGGGGCGAAAACTATGATGACAGTGGGTGTTTTCGGGTTGTCGGAAGGATTTGCAGGGCTTGCGCAGGCCGAATTGATGCGCGGTGCAGTGGCGGGCTCCTTTATTGTCGCCATGGCTTTCCTCGCGGGTTACGCGGCGATTCGCCGGAGCGGCCTTGCGGTTTGCGCGCTTTTGATGGTGGCCGCGGCCGCGTCGCTGGAACTCTCCTGGCTCGGTTTCATGTCATCTCTGCCCGCCGAGGCCGGCGTGATGATGCAGGCCCTTTTTGCAGCGGCGGCGATTGTTTTTCTTTCCGCATCGGTTGGCGCGGCGCGATATAATCCGCTGCTTGGCGGCGTGATGTTCACGGTCGCCCTCGTCATTGGCGGTATGGGCGTCATCAACTTTTTCGATCGCATCGACCTTGCGCCGATGATGCGCTGGGCGCTGATGGGCGTTGGCGGACTCGCCGTTGGTCTGTCGCTGACTCAGGCGCTGCGCGGCGATTCGGGCGCCCGGCTTATCCTGCCCGGCGTCATCATGGCCGCCTCGGCGCCGCTTCTTGGCGTTTTCGCCGCTGAGGGTTCAGCGCTTGCCGCTTTCGCCTCCCATGGTCTTTTCACCCTTGGCATTCTCGCCGCCAGTATCGTTGCGCTCACAGAAACAGGCGCCTCGCAAATGGCTGGCCCCTCGCAGCCGATGGATTTCGGCATCCGCACCTCCCACGATGCGCCGTCGCGTCAGCGCGAAGTGCGCAGCCAGCGCGAACGCGCCGAGATTGTCCTCGACAGTCAGATCGCCCGTGTCCTTGATTATTCAGGCGTTGGCATTTGGGACTGGAGCCCTGATGCGGTGGATCAGACGCAATCGCTTCCGTCGCTGCTCGGCGCCGATTCCGATGCGCCTTTCACGCCAGACGCCTTGCGCAATTTCATTCATCCCGACGATGCGGCGCGGTTTGATTCCGAGCTTCTCTCGCCGGTGGATGGTCCGTTCGACGTATCCCTGAAGCTTTATGACGGCCGCACCATGCGTGTGCGAGGCGCGCGCGCGGCGGATGAGCAATCCGGCGCTATTGAGCGTATCGTTGCTTTTGTGGAGAGCATTTCCGCAGGCGATAACGGCGTTAATGAAGAGCGCTTGCGCTCGGCGACGACCGCTGCGGTGGTGCCGTCTGCGGGCGACCCGATGACGGCGAAGCTTTCCGCGGCGCTGGCCAATGGCGATATCGTTGCGGCGTTCCAGCCGATCGTTTCCCTCGATAATGAAAAAATCGCCGGTTACGAAGCGCTTGCCCGCTGGCGCGGTCAGGAAGCTGGCGCAGAGGAAGGCCCGGAGCGTTTCGTGCGCGCGGCTGAGCGCATCGGCGAGGGCGGGGCGCTTGCCGAGACCATGCTCAATCAGGCGGCGGCGTTCCTTTCGGACACGCTAAAAAAGGAAAAACGCAAGGATCTTTTCGTCGCCATGAATGTTTCATGGGGACAGATGCGCGACCCGGCGTTCCTTGAGGCGGTGCGCGCGGTGGTTTCGACATATCAGCTGCCGAAGAAAGCGCTGGTGCTTGAATTGACGGAAGCCGATGCGGTCACTGACGCCAAGCTTGCAGGCGAAGTCTTTCGCAATCTTAAAAATAGCGGTGTTGCGCTCGCCTTTGATGATTTCGGCGCGGGCTTCACTTGCCTGTCGAATTTGCGCAAATACGATTTCGATTATCTCAAGATCGATAAGTCGTTTGCGACGGATATCGAATCCGGCGGCGACGGCGCGAAAATTGTCGCCTCACTCGCAAGCCTCGGCAAAGACCTCGGCCTGAAAGTGATTCTTGAAGGTGTCGAATCCAAAGCGGCTTCCTCCAAGGCCCGCCAGATCGGTTGCGCCTACGGCCAGGGCTATGTTTTCGGCAAACCGGTTTCTGTTGAGCCCGAAGCGATCGAAACGCAAGCTGAGAACGAGCCTGAGGCAGCGACCGAACTTAGCAGTGAGCAGGACGCCGAAATATCGCAGGCCGAGCCTGATCCCGCCGATGCGGTGGAAGCTGCTGCGGAGCCGGAAAATAATGACGCGGCAAATGAAACAACGGAAGACAATCAGGCATTCCAGCCGTCTTTCGCCGGCGCAGATGATGAGGATGACGATCCCAAGCCGCGCCGCTGGCGCCTGTGGGGCGGCGAGCGCGATCTTCGTTAGAGCCGACACTTCCGTCAGCTTGATTGCAGCAAAAGTTCTAGAGCCCGTCAGTTGAGAGGCTGGTTCTCGTCACGCACGGAAGCCCATTCTGGCGACAGCATTGCGCTCGTGACGCCGAGCTTGGCCAGCGCGCGGTTCCATAAAGGTTCAAAGGCGCCGCCGAAAATCATTTCCTCATCAGGCTCGCAATGGGCCCAGGCATTCATGGCGATTTCTTTTTCGAGCTGACCTGCGCCCCATCCTGCATGACCAATCGCAAGCAGGAACCGTCGCGGCGCAGGGCGCTCGGGCTTTTCTCCGGCGATGTCGATGAGAATGTCGCGACTTGCCGTCAGTCCAAGCTGCTCGTCCAGCGCAAGCGTCGTGTCCAGCTGATAATCGAGCGTGTGCAAGACCAGCCCGCGCTCCGTTTGCACCGGTCCGCCAAAAAACACCGGCGTTTCATCGGCGTCGATCTGCGGTGCAATTTCCAGCTGTTCTAAAAGTTCCGAAAGGCCAATGTCGTCAAGCGGTTTGTTGACGATCACACCCATGGCGTGATCCTCGTCATGCGCACACAAGAAAACGACGGAGCGCTCAAAACGCGGGTCGCCCATATTGGGCATGGCGATCAGAATCTGGCCGCCGAGATAGTCCCGGACTGTGTCGTCGGGAGCGGATGGCTTCTTACCCATGGCCAATGAGGTTAAGGCCGGTGTGAGGACGATGCAAGGGGGTGTTTGGCGGTGGACGAACGCGCTCGTGAAGCCTAAAACCCGCCAAACTTATGAAAAGGAGACATAAAAGTGAGCATTTCAGTCGGCGATAAAATTCCTGATGTAAAAGTGATGGTGGCGACAAGCGAGGGTCCGCAGGCGGCGCAGACCGGCGAGCTGCTCGGTTCGGGCAAGGTGGCGCTATTCTCCGTACCCGGCGCATTCACCCCAACCTGTTCGGCGAAACATTTGCCGGGCTTTGTGGAGAAGTCCGGTGACTTCAAAGCCAAAGGCGTCGACAAGGTTGTCTGCATGTCGGTCAATGACGCTTTCGTCATGGACGCATGGGGCAAGAACCAGAATGCCGGCGACAAGGTTGTCATGCTGGCTGACGGCAATGGCGATTTTGCTCGCGCGCTTGGCCTGACCATGGACGGCAAGGGCTTCGGCATGGGCGAGCGTTCGCAGCGTTTTTCCGCTGTGATTGAAAACGGCGTTGTGAAAAATTTGAATGTTGAAGCGCCGGGCGCTTTCGACGTTTCCAGCGCTGAACACATGCTCGGCCAGCTCTAAAAAAAACCTATTTAGGTTTGGCGGCGTCAGGCGAAAGTCTGCGCCGCCTGTCTTGCAAGTTCATCGACGCGTTCGTTTTCCGGGTGGCCGCTATGGCCTTTCACCCAGCGCCATTCGATATTGCGCTCCGCCGCCAGCGCGTCGAGCATTTCCCAAAGATCTTTGTTTTTCACGGGCTGTTTGGAGGCGTTCTTCCAGCCGTTCCGTTTCCACCCTTTGATCCAGCTCGTAATGCCGTTCTTCACATATTGGCTGTCCGTGTGAAGCGCGATGCTTGCGCCTTTGGGCAATTCTTCCAGCGCGCGGATCGCCGCCAGCATTTCCATGCGGTTGTTGGTGGTGTCGGCCTCACCGCCATTGAGTTCGCGTTCTTCACCCGCGTCGATGATCAAAACGCCCCATCCGCCGGGCCCCGGATTGCCGAGGCAGGCGCCGTCGGTGAAAACTTCAATCATGATTATTCCTGACAGGGTGACGCTTAACTGGCGAGACGAAACGGGGTGTTGAAGACCACATCTTCGCGCGCGGTTTCGATGTGATCGATACGCAAACTGCGGCGCGCCGCCAGCGCGGTCAAGAACGCCTCGACAAGTGTTTCCGGCGCCGATGCGCCGGCGCTGAGGCCCAGTGTGCGGATGCGGTCAAGCCGCGTCCAGTCGAAACCGGCTGCATCTTCGGCGAGCACCGCGTCAACGGCGCCGGCGATTTTTGCGGTTTCCACAAGTCGGACGGAATTGGAAGAGGTCGCTGATCCGATTACCACGAAAAGGTCGCAATTTTTTGCGGCGGCTTTCACGGCGTCCTGGCGATTGGATGTGGCGTAACAGATGTCTTCTCTCGCGGGCCCTGCAATGTCCGGAAAGCGCGCCTTTAGCGCCGCGATCATGTCTCTGGTTTCATCGACCGAGAGCGTTGTCTGTGTCGAATAGGCAAGGGGACCATGAAGGCTGGGCAGCGCCGCCACATCGGCGAGCGTCTCGACGAGGATCACGGCGCCGTCCGGCGCTTGCCCCATGGATCCCACAACTTCAGGGTGGTTGCGATGGCCGATGAGGATGACCGTGCGGCCCGCCATATCATGTCGGCGGATTTGGTTATGAACCTTAAGGACAAGCGGACAGGTGGCGTCGATCTTGATGAGACCACGCGCCGATGCGTCCGTATGCGCCGACTTTGGCGCCCCATGCGCGGAGAACACCACGGGGCGTTCCTGCGGAACGGCGTCGAGGTCTTCCACGAAGATAGCCCCCATCGCCGACAGCCTCGCCACCACATGAGTGTTGTGGACGATTTCGTGGCGCACATAGACCGGGGCTCCGTGAAGCTCCAGCGCCTCCTCAACCGTGCGAATCGCCCGCTCCACGCCTGCGCAAAATCCCCGCGGCGAGGAGAGCCGAACGGTCAGCGGCGGCTTTCCGGCGCGGGGTTTTGAGGACGCTGTTTTGGTCACTGGTTTATGCACGAGGGATCGCCGGTCCTTTTCTCTTGGCGTCAGCCTCACTTGCCGTCATTTGGGACATTGCGCCATCAGCGGCGAGAGGCTACGAGATGTTGCCCCTCAAGCGGGGCCTCCCTGAGGCGGACATGAGGTGTTCTCTGGACCGTCTCAAGGCGGAATTGTGCTTTGATATAAGGGTTCTGGCCAATGAAGAAACTCTCCGCTGCAGCGCTATTCGCCGCACTCGCCGTCACCGGATGCGTGAGCGACGAAGCCAAGGAGCGACGCGCGGCCCGCGAGGGAAACCCGGCGCCTTGCCCGAATATCGTCGTTTTGAACGAGGCCTCCCGGTTTATCGAGTTTGATGGCGATCAAACTATTGATAATGTGGCCTATTCCGGTGAGGTGGTGAATGTGACCTCGACCTGCCGGTATTTCGAGGATGAGCCGATTGATGCGGGGCTGACGATCGACCTGGCCTTCGGCAAAGGGCCAAAGGGCGAGGCGGGCAAGAAGTCCTTCACTTATTTCGTCGCCGTAACCCGTAAGAACTCGGAAGTCATCGCCAAAACGGAATTTCCGATTGAGGTGAGCTTCGGCGACAATCCGGTGGAGACCGCGCGCGCCGATATCGACAAGATCATCATCCCGCGCGCCAATGAGACGATCTCGGGCGTTAACTTTGAAATCATTGTCGGCTTCTCGGTGACGCCGCAGCAGGCGATCTTCAACCGCTCCGGCAAGAGTTTGAAATTCCCGAATTTGAAATGACGTTAAAAGACGAACTGTCCGCAATCGTCGGCGATGCTTTCGCCGCCGACGGGCTTGATCATGCGCTGGGCGTGGTGAAAAACGCCGACCGCCCGGACCTCGCCCAGTTTCAGTGCAACGGTGCGCTTGCCGCGGCGAAAGCGGCCAAGAAAAATCCGCGCGAGATTGCGAACGCCATCGCTGACAAGCTGAAAGCCCGGAATGAATTTGCAGAAGTGACGGTCGCGGGCCCCGGCTTCATCAATCTGAAGCTGACGCCTGAATATCTGTCAGCGCGTCTGGATGCGCTGGCGGCGGACGCACGTCTCGGCGCGTGGCTGAAGCCTGCGCCTGAAAAAATCGTCATCGATTATGGCGGGCCGAATGTCGCCAAGCC
>JAUHYK010000139.1 GCA_030426465.1 Alphaproteobacteria bacterium | reverse complement strand
CGGAATGCGCACGCTTTGGCCGTCGACCACCGGATTCACGCCGATACCAGCCTCGCGGATGGCTTTTTCCACCGCGCCGACAAGGCCCTTGTCCCAGACATTGATGGTGATCATACGCGGCTCGGGCACCGTGATGGTGCCAACCTGCGTCATCGGCATTTTCGAGCCGTAAGCATCAACGTCGATAGGCTCGACAAGGCTCGCGCTCGCGCGGCCGGTCCTGAGGCCGGAAAACTCCGATTTCAGCGAAGCCAGCGCGCCTTCCATACGTTTGCGCAGCTCTTTGATGTCCGCCATGTGATTCCTGCTCCTTTTTTTCTTATCAACTGATTTTACGTTGAAATTCGGTTCATGTCTTGTCCGGATTATGGCTTGTCGTCGCTGATGACGGTGGATGGGCCGTCACCGGTCAGAGCGCCGACAATGCCGCCGCGCTCGCGAATGGGAAAAACAACGATAGGGATGCCGCTCTCGCGGGTAAGGGAAATGGCCGCCTGATCCATCACTTTCAAGTCGCGCATCAACACCTCGTGGTAGCTGAGATGCTCGAAACGCTCGGCGTCAGGGTCTTTCTTGGGGTCAGCGGAATAGACCCCGTCGACCTGCGTTCCTTTTAGAAGCGCGTCGCAGCCCATTTCAGCGGCCCGAAGCGCGGCGGCGGTATCTGTCGTGAAAAACGGATTGCCCGTTCCGGCGGCGAATATAACGATCCGGCCTTTTTCCATATGGCGCAGCGCCCGGCGGCGGATATAGGGCTCACAGATCGCCGTCATTTCGATCGCCGAAAGGACGCGCGTATAGACCCCGATGCTCTCAAGCGCGTTCTGCACGGCGAGAGCGTTCATAACCGTCGCGAGCATGCCCATATAATCAGCGCTCGCTCGCTCCATGCCCTGCGCGGCGGTGGACATGCCCCGGAAAATATTGCCGCCGCCGATCACCAGCGATAGCTCAACCCCCAGCTCCTGCGCCTCCTTCACTTCGGACGCGACCCGCTTCACGGTTTCATTGTCGATGCCGTACTGGCCGTCGCCCATCAGCGCCTCGCCGCTGATTTTGAGGAGCACGCGCCGATATAGCAGGGGCTTGCGGGAAGACGCTGGGCCAGAAGACTGAGACATAAATCCCTATTCCTTTACTCTGCCGCTCTGGTCGGCTTTGGGCACCCTAGGCCCGCCCGGCCTGGAATGGCAGCCCCTTCGAGCGCGCGATTCGGCTGTAATCCCGACCCTAGTAAAAACGCCGCGGGGGGCAGTCTTCCCCCGCGGCGCTTTTGATACTTTTGCGCGCGGGCGTCAAACGGACCCGCGAGACCTTTTAGTCTTCGTCGTCACTTTTTTCGACGCCATCGCCCAATTCGAGGCGAACAAAGCCCACAAGCTCCACTGGCGCGCCGACGTCCTTGGCCGCGTTCTCTATGATTTTGCCAACCTTGGTCTCGCCGTCGATCACGAAAATCTGCTCCAGAAGAACTGATTCTTCGTAGAATTTACGCAGACGGCCTTCCACCATCTTTTCGATGATGTTTTCCGGCTTGCCGGAAGCGCGCGCCTGGTCGGCGAGAACTTCCTTTTCCTTTTCAACGACAGCCTGGTCCAGCTCTTCGATTTTCGCAGAGAGCGGACGCGCCGCCGCGACATGCATGGCGATCTGCTTGCCGAGCGCTTCGAGCTTGGTCTTGTCGCCAGACGATTTGAGACCAACGAGAACGCCGATCTTACCGGCGCCGTCAGTCACCGGACCGTGGACGTAAGAGGCGACAACGCCCTCGTCGACGGTCACGCCTTCCGCGCGGCGCAGGCCGATATTTTCACCGATCTGGCCGACCATCTCAGCGATATGCTCGTCAATGGACTTGCCGGCGCCCGGATAGGTTTCCGCACGGAGCTTCGCAAGATCGCCGCCAACCCCAATCGCCGTATTGGCGATGTCGCGCACCATCTTTTGAAACACCTCGTTGCGGGCAACGAAGTCGGTTTCAGAGTTGACCTCAACGACGACGCCCGTAGCGCCCGACGCGTTCGGTTCGACAGCGATAGCGACAAGACCTTCGCTCGCGGTGCGGCCGGCTTTTTTGGCGGCCTTGGAAAGGCCTTTCTTGCGCAGCCAGTCGACAGCGGCTTCCATGTCGCCGTCATTTTCAGTCAGAGCGGTCTTGCAGTCCATCATGCCTGCGCCGGTCATCTCGCGAAGTTGCTTCACGGTCGCAGCGGTAATGCCAGACATTGTGTTCTCCTTTACGTTTCAGTCATCGCGCCAATGGGCGCTTTAATCAGGTTTTATGACCATAAGGCGACAGGCGGACCGGAAGGTTTTCCGCGCCCGCACCGCCGCCGGAAATCAGCGAATGGGTTAAGCGCTTGCCGGTTCGGCTTGCTGTGCTTCAGCCGCCGCCGGTTCAACCGGAGCGTCTTCCATGGCGCCAATATCGATGCCAAGCGCAGCCTGACTCTCGCCAAGACCGTCAATCACAGCGTCGGCGACGAGGTTGCAGTACAGCGAGATCGCGCGTGAGGCATCGTCATTGCCAGGGATCACATAGTCGACATTATCCGGATCGCAATTGGTGTCGACGACGGCGATAACCGGAATGCCAAGCTTTTTGGCTTCCTGAATGGCGATCGCTTCTTTCTTAACGTCAATCACGAACATCAGATCCGGCAGGCCGCCCATTTCCCGAATGCCGCCCAGCGAGGCTTCAAGACGGTCGCGTTCGCGGCCGAGCATCATCTGCTCTTTTTTAGTGAGACCGGAAGCCGCGCCGCCGGCGAGCTTTTCCTCCATGTCCTTCAGACGACGAATGGACGCGGAGATCGTCTCCCAATTGGTGAGCGTACCACCGAGCCAGCGCACATTCATGTAATATTGCGCGCAGCGTTTCGCAGCTTCTGCAACCGGGCCTTGCGCCTGGCGCTTGGTGCCGACGAAAAGAACGCGGCCGCCGCCGGAGACGACGTCGCGCACTTTGACGAGCGCCTGATGCATCAGCGGGACTGTCTGCGACAGATCGAGGATGTGAATGCCATTGCGGTCGCCAAAGATGAAAGACTTCATCTTCGGATTCCAGCGATGGGTTTGGTGACCGAAATGAACGCCAGCTTCGAGCAGCTGGCGCATGGAATATTCTGGCAGCGCCATTGGATAGTCTCCTTCAGTTTTTACCGCCGCGGCGCGTTGAAAACCCGGATTGGCTCTAAAGCCGCCGGATCACCGAAGATCACGCCGCGTGTGAGATGGCGCGCGCTATACGCCCTCTTGTCCTGTGGCGCAAGGCGTTGGAGGGCGGAAAATGGCGCTTTTCCGCGGTTTTCGCCTATTCAGGATAGCCGTGAAGGGAGCCTCGCGCCTTGGCGAGGGCGTCAAGCGCCTGAAGGTCCCTCAGGAACGCCTCAAACTGGCCGAGGGGTATCATATTGGGACCATCCGAAAGGGCCTTGTCAGGGTCCGGGTGGGTCTCCGCGAAGACGGCGGCGACGCCAACGGCCACAGCCGCCCGTGCAAGCGTCGGGGCGAATTCGCGCTGACCGCCCGATGTGGTCCCGGCGCCGCCCGGCGTCTGCACTGAATGGGTGATGTCATAGACAACGGGCGCGCCTGTCTCCCGGGCCATAATCGGCAAGGAGCGCATATCGCTGACGAGAGTATTGTAGCCGAAGCTCGCCCCCCGCTCGGTCACAAGGACACGGTCATTGCCCGCCTCGCGGACTTTGGCGATGACATTCTTCATATCCCAAGGCGCGAGAAACTGGCCCTTCTTGACCTTGATCACCCGGCCCGTCCTGGCGGCGGCGACCAGCTGCAGCGCGATCAGGACCTGACTCTGGACACGCCGCGCGTGGGGCGCAGCAGCAAGAAGCGGAAGAAAAAGCCAAAGAACAGGAAAGGCAAAGGAAAATTGCCGAGCAACAAGAGATCGAATCTCAAGAAAGGAGTGAAATCACCGCAGTTGTGAAGCAAAGTCTTCAAGAAGCTGTCTCCAAAGACAAATCCTTTGCTGAACTGGTGAAAAACTCTGACCTTCCCGGAGGTCTTGTTGACTACATTGCGGAAGTTGGGGA
>JAUHYK010000071.1 GCA_030426465.1 Alphaproteobacteria bacterium | reverse complement strand
GCCTTCGGCGGACCGACGGGGAATGGTGCTGCCGGAGAGAATTGAACTCTCGGCCTCTCCCTTACCAAGGGAGTGCTCTACCCCTGAGCTACGGCAGCATTCTCAAGGCCCCGCGGCCCCGAAAAGAGGCGGCGGTATAACGCGGCGCGCCCGCCTTGGGAAGCCCGGCGCCGGGTAAAAAACCGCCACCCCAGGCCGGAGCGTGGGATGGCGGGAAAGTCGCCAATAAAGGCGGGTACGCTTTACGCAACCAGTAAGGCCTAGATCGGGCCGGCGCCCCACGGGCCGGTGATAGCGAAGGTGACGCCCGGTGTCTGTACGTTAACGAAGAGCGTCGATCCGGTGGGATCGAAGCAAGCGCCGCACCACTCCTTGTCGCGATAATCATCTTCCGCGATCAGAAGCGTCGACTTACCCGCTGATTTCAAATCCGAGTTCGACAGCTGAATGTTGTTCTTGGCGAGGATAAAAGGCGCGCCCGCAGGCGTAAGCCCGAGAAGCCTCTCGCCAAAACCGAATGAGTCCTCAACGCCGCCGCCATCTTCACAAAGGACGATGCCGCCGCGCGGGCTGATGGTCAGGTTGTCGGCGTTATTGCCGGCGAGCGGATTGCTCGACACATAGATACAGGTCAGCATGTTGCGCACCGGATCGAACGCCCAAACGCCGCCCTGACCACGGCCCGGACGGCCGGAACCGTCAACGCCTGCGGCCGTATCCACGAAATAAATGAGCCCGTCATTTTTCGAGTACCAGCACCCCTCGCCGCGGCTCATGCGAAGGCCGCCTTTGGCATGCGCCTGCAGGAACGGCCCGCTCGCTTCGGTGTCGACGATATCATCTGTATATTGCGCCGGATCGGCGTCGGGTTCTTCGATCAGGACCCATTCGAGCTGATAGCAATCGCCAATCGACGGATTGTTGATGTCAACATTGTCTTCGCCGACGACTTTTGCGGCGTAAAGCATGCCGCCTTTTTCCAGCGCGCCGAAGCGGAACTGCGGATAGTCAGGCACATATTTGTAGAAACCCGCGGCGTTGCGGCGATCTTCGGTGAGATAAACATCGCCCGTATGCGGGTAGACCGCGACAGCCTCATGCGCCATGCGGCCCATTTCAACAATCGGTTGTTGGGAGCGTTTGTTGCCGTTCCACGCCACTTCGAAGACATAGCCGTGCTTCTTGCCGCCGAGCGGTTCAAGGTTGGTCGTCGTTTCTTCGCAAGTCAGCCATGTGCCCCAGGGTGTCGGGCCGCCCGCGCAGTTGGTCAGCGTCCCGCCAAGGCTCGGAATGGTTTTATAATATTCGCCCCGGCGCAGAACGAGCGTCGATGTGCCGCCCGAAATGCCTTTGGGCGCGCCTTGTTCGGCGCTGACGACGTCATCATAGATCGCGCGGGCGTCGATAAGACCAAACGGGTTGCCTTCCAGATCGTTGACGACGCCGTTTTCATGGTTGCGGATCAGCATGGTCAGCTGTCCGCGCTGCTCAACCACCGCCATGCCGTCATGGCGCGGCGGGGTCGGCTGGCCGTTATTCATCAGATCGCCAGTCCAGCCCATGGAGCGATATGAAAACCCTTCGGGCAGTTGCAGCAATGGCAAGCCAGTCGTCTGATCAAGCTTTGGCGAAATTGCGCCATAGGGACTTGGGATCGGCTCGGCGTAGGATGAAACACCGCTCTGAAAGGCTGCGAGACCACGAAGAGGCGTCGAAATAGCGGCTGCGCCGGCCAGCGCCGCGCCGCTGCGCAGCATATCCCGGCGGCTCATGCCGCGATTGATGTTCGGCGCGCTAAAATTAGACATAGATTCTCCTATCCTGCCCGCATAGGCGAGCATGATTGCGCAAGAAATGCGCATATCTGTTTGTGTACGGAATTGTTACGCTACTGCGATATGTTTATGCGGTGAAATTTTCAGGAATATGACATGAAGACGAAAGCGGGCGATAAACCCGCTTTCTTTGGAAAATAAATTTTGTAATGCGCAAGCCGTGCGTGTTCATAATAAACCACGCGCAATGCATGCGCATATTGAACACACAAAACCCGAATCAATCAGGCGCTAGGCCATCATCTTTTCAATCGGCAAAACCAGAATCGCGCTGGCGCCGAGTTTTTTCAGACGCTCCAGCGTGTCCCAGAAAACGCTTTCGCGGCAGACGGCGTGAATGGCGACCTTGTCCGGATTGCCGGCAAGTTCAAGAACGGTGGGCGCGTCAACCCCGGGCAGGAATTCGGTGATCGCCGGCACCGCAGAGCGCGGCGCATTCATCATGATGTATTTGGCGTCGCGTGAGGTCAGAACGCCATTGATGCGTTTCAACAGAGCTTCAAACACCGCGAGCTTTTCAGGTGAAAAAGCATTTTGATTGCGGATCAGGATGGCTTCGGACTCAAACACCGTCGATACCGGTTTCAACCCGTTGGCGTCGAGCGTCGCCCCTGTGGAGACAATATCGCAGACGGCGTCGGCGATTTTCAGGCGCGGCGCCACCTCGACCGATCCTTTCATCATCACGGCCTTGGCGCTGACCCCTTCGCGCTCAAGCCAGGCGCGTGTCAACGCCGGATAGGATGTTGCGATACGCTTGCCTTCAAGCATGGAGACGCCGTCAAAGGTCCATTCTTTCGGCGCGGCCAGCATCAGACGGCACCGCGCGAAACCGAGACGCATGACTTCCTGCGCAGGCGCCTCATGGGTTTCATTGAGCAATTCTTCTTCGAAGACGTTCTGGCCGACAATGCCGATGTCGCAGGCGTCGTCCGCGACGAACGCGGGAATGTCATCATCGCGCAACAGCAATATGTCGATGGGCATTTCCTGCACCCGCCCATAAAGCTTGTCGCGTCCGCGCGAAATCGTCAGGCCGCAGCTTTTCAAAAGCTCGAAACTGCCGTCCGAGAGACGTCCTGATTTCTGGATGGCGATACGCAGCCTTTGCTCATTCATGTCCTGCTCCCGATTTTCCGGCCATGCGATCCAGCACAAGCCTGTATCCCTGATGACTTTCCTCACGCAAAAACCGCGCGACCCTGCCGACCGTGGTCGTGGAGGCGCCGGTTGTCGCCGCGATCTCCCGGTAAGAAAGACGGCCCTCATCCAGAAGCCGGGCGATGCGCCAGCGCTCAGCGAAGGCAGCCAGCTCGCCCGGAGTCGCGAGATCACGAAGAAAACGCGCCGCCTCCTTGCCGGATTCGAGCTTTGCGAAGGCGTCAAACAAGGCGCCCTCTCCGGCTCTGCCGCCCGCTTGGCCGCCTGCGCCGGATTGCGCGTTCGATCTGGATTTTGCTTTCAGGGCCAACGCCGCCTCTTGTATCACCGTATTACCACGCTAATACATTCTGAACCGCCGCTGTCAAGGGGCCGATTGGAACCCGCTTCCTGTATGCGAAGGGTCAGCCGTCGTTGGCGGCCAGCTGCGGCCCGGCGCCGAGCCACTTTTCCAGAGCGGCTGTCACCGTCGCCTTTTTCATGGGCTTGGTCATGAAATCATCCATGCCCGAGGCGTGACAACGGCGGCGATCCTCATCAAGGACATGCGCCGTCGTCGCGATGATCGGACGTCTGGTCAGGCCTTCGCCTGCTTCATAGGTGCGAATGGCTTTTGTCGCCTCAAGACCATCCATGACAGGCATTGAGACATCCATGAACACGATGGCCGGCGTTTCCGACTTGAAGCGCTCCACCGCTTCGGCGCCATTCTCTGCAATGACGATATCGAACTGGTCTTCATCGATGAACTGGGTGAGCACCATGCGGTTCACAGGGTTGTCTTCGACAATCAGCAATTTCGTTTTTTCAATGACAGTCTCAGCAGGGCCCTGCGCGGCTTTTTCAGTCGCCTGAGAAGAAGGCGCGGCGCCCCTGAGCAACCTTGGCGCTTCGGCGGCAAGCGATTGAACAAGCGCATCCATCAATTGCGAGGGGCGCACAGGTTTTGAAAGATAGGCTGCGATACGCACATTCGCCGCGGCGCTGGTGGCGGGGGCATTGTCCACTGATGACAGGATAAGAACAGGAATGCCGCCAAATTTCGGATCGGCCTGAATGCGCATGGCCAGTTCAGCCCCATTCTCCCCCGGCATTTGGAAATCAAGCACCATGGCGTGATAGGGATCATTATCGCTCGCGGACCGCTCCAGCGCAGCCATTGCGCGAACCGGATCGCTGACCACCGTGGACCGGAAACCCCAACCGTCGAATAGCTCCTGAAGGATGCGCCGATTGACGGCGTTATCGTCCACCGCAAGAAGGCGCACGCCGGTAAAAGCGGCAGACGCCGTTTCCGGCATAGAGCGAATAGAGTCATCCACAGAAAGGGTCAGGCCCACCCGGAAATGAGAACCTTTGCCCACTTCGCTTTCCGCGCTGATTGTCCCGCCCATCAGATCGACAATATTCTTGCAGATCGCGAGGCCGAGACCGGTGCCGCCAAATTTGCGCGTGTGAGATGCGTCCGCCTGCTCGAATTTCTCGAACATGCGCGGGATCATATCCTTGGGAATGCCGACGCCCGTATCGGAAACATTGATCGTGAGATTGACGTTTGGCCCTATTCTCTCGCCCGTCACCTCGATCAGCACAAAACCGTGCTCGGTGAATTTGACGGCGTTGCCGATGAGGTTGCCAAGCACCTGTCGCATGCGGGCTTCGTCCGCGATAACCCCTTCGGGGATATCCGGCGCATAGCGCACAATAAGTTCGATATCCTTGTCGAGCGCCGGCGCCTGCATCATCATCGCGACTTCATTGACGGTCTGACGTAAATTGAAAGGCTGCGCGGACAAGCGAAACTTGCCGGCTTCAAGCTTCGAGAAATCAAGCACATCATTAATGACGGTCATGAGCGCATTGCCCGAGGAGACGATGATCCCGGCAAGCTCGCGCTGGCGTTTATCCAGGCTAGTGTTCATCAGGACTTCGGCCATCCCGAGAACGCCATTCATGGGTGTTCTGATTTCATGGCTCATGGAGGCCAGGAATTCCGATTTCGCTACATTGGCGGCGTCAGCGGCGATGCGCGCATTCATCAGTGGACGAACAAGCATGCGATGAATGACAAAGCCAAGCACAATCACCAGCAACAATGCTGCGGACAGGGTCGCAATAAGAGCGGACTCCCTGAATTCAGCGATCGAGTGAAACGCCGCGGCCTTATCCACCGAAAGCGCAAGATACCAGTCCACGGCGGTCAGCGATGGAATGCGGTGGAAGACAACGATTTGCGGTGTTTCGAGATCATCCAGATACTGCACGTCATCAGAAATAACGGGACGCTGACCAGGGTAAACGGCGGCAATGTCTTTCGATACGAGCCCGCGATTTGGATGAGCGAGAATTTTGCCGTCACCGCTAACAAGAAAAGCGTGGCCCAGCCCGCCCATATCGGTTTGAGAAAGAATTTCGCTCAATGAGTCTGTTGAGAAATCCGCCCCGACGACCCCCAAAAGCTTGCCATCGCGATAAACCGGCCCGGCGACAGTTATGGTCTCCACATTCGTCGTGATGTCGAAATAGGGCTCGGTCAGCGTGGTTTCCCCCGCGAGCATGGCGGCCGCGTACCAGGGACGTGTGCGCGGGTCGTAGTCGGCCGGAAGGGAATCATCCAGCGGCCAGATGTGATAGACGCCGTTCGCCTCGCCGAAATATGTCCAGATAAAGTTTTTTTCGTAGACCGGCTTGTGAACGATGCTGGTGGCGTCCTTGCCGTCGAACCGGTCCGAAACCGATTGCGCCAGCCCTTCAGCCATTGTCACCCGCTGGCTAAGCCAGTTATCGGCGCCCCAAGCCGTCGTCGCCCCGATGGTCTGGAGGGATTTCTCCAGCTCCTGCCGGCGGAAGCGGCCTTCGGAATAGTCGTGATATAAGGCGAAGACCAAAAAGACGAAAATGACGGCGAGTGCGCCTGCGGCCAGCGCTGCGCCCATAAGCCGTGCGCCTGACGGGACGTCCCGACGGTCATTTGCAACCTTGCCTGCTGCTGTCATGTCGCCCCGTAAACTGACTATTTCACCCTTAGCCTACCCTGTGATGGTTAACGCCAGTTTGCGCGAACCTCATTCCGCTATGAGATATGTCGATTAGGACACAGCATCCGGCCCCGGCCGGCGACAGACCCCCGGCAAGTCCGCCCCGGTGGAGGCCTTCGCCGGACAAGCCGGAAAAGGGCTGAAAAGGCGGTGGTTGACGGCTTGCAGTCCGCCAGCCTTTCCACTATAGACCGCCGCTCAATCAGGAATTCCCCGCCGCCCCGGGAGCCGGATATGGCTCGCCGAAGTGGCGGTTTTTGCGCGAAGGACGCCTAGACCGATGGCACAGACCGACGTTTTTTACTGTGAACCCCGCAAGAATACTGGCACTGGCGGCGCCCGCGCAGCACGGCGCGAAGGCTGGATCCCGGCCGTTCTTTATGGCGGCGGCGCTGATCCGGTGGCGATCAATTTGAAGTCGAATGAAGTGAACAAGGCTTACCTCAGCGGTCGCCTGCTCGCCCACTTGGCGAAAATCGACGTTCCAGGTGAAGACGGTCAGCAGCCGGTCATCGCTCGTGACGTTCAGGTGCACCCGGTCAAAGGCTTCCCGGTGCATGTTGATCTCATGCGCGTTGATGAGAAAACCCGCATCAACGTCGATGTGTCGGTTCGCTTCATCAATGAAGAACAGTCCCCCGGCCTCAAAAAAGGCGGCGTTCTCAACGTCGTCCGTCACGCGGTCGAAGTGTACGCGCCTGCGACGGCGATCCCGGAAGTCTTCGAAATCGACGTTACCGGCCTTGATGTCGGCGACGGCATTCACGCCTCTTCGATCAATTTGCCTGCGGGCGTGACCTTCATGATCACGGATCGCGACTTCACCATCGCAACGATTGCGGCGCCGTCGGCGTTGCGTTCGTCTGATGATGACGCTGACGCATCTGCGGAATCTGAAGAGGGCGAAGAGAAGAAAGAAGAAGAGAAAGAAGACTAGTCTTCTTCGGACTTTCTTTGCGCTTTTCCGGCCCTGGCATAGAACGGAGCGCCCCATGCTGCTTCTCGTAGGGCTCGGCAATCCCGGCGGAAAATATGCTCGCCACCGGCATAATATCGGCTTTATGGCCGTGGACGCTATTGGCGACGCCAATGGCTTTGGACCGGCCCGCACCAAGTTTCAGGGTGAGATTCGCGACGGCGCTCTTGGCGGCGAAAAAGCGCTGATCCTGAAGCCTCAAACCTATATGAACGACTCCGGGCGCTCCGTGGGTGAGGCGCTGCGCTTCTACAAGCTGGAACCGGCTGATGTGATCGTGTTTTATGATGAACTCGATCTCGCGCCGGGCAAATTGCGGATGAAGACCGGCGGCGGGGCCGCAGGCCATAACGGTATCCGCTCTATCGACTCCCATATCGGCAATGACTTTCACCGGGTGCGAATCGGCATCGGCCATCCGGGTGACAAGTCGCGCGTGACCAGTCATGTGCTCGGCGATTTTTCCAAAGCCGATCAGGACTGGCTGGAGCCGATGCTCGCCGCCATCGCTAATGAAGCTCCTTATCTCGCGGAAACGGATCACAACCGGTTCCAGACGGCGGTCGCACACAAACTCGCGCCCGCAAAGAAACCGGCGTCTGCGAAAGAAAAGCCAGCCGCCGCTCCGAAAAAACCTACGGATACGCCCCCTGCCAAAGCGGAACAAAAGAATCCCTTTTCAGCCCTCAGTGACCTTCTGAAGGGCGACAAGTCCTGACCATTTGATCCGGATCATTCCCAGAAAGCGGGCGTAAGCCCAAGGTGATGATGGGAGGATGGGATGGTTGAGCTTGAACATCTGGCGCTGATCTGGATTGGCGTCTTCATTGCGGTCTATTTCGCCCGCAAGACCCGGCTTACACCGGTGCTGTTCTATCTCGGCGTCGGCGCCGTCTATGTGAATCTGGGCATTCTTCCTCAGGAGAGTGACGCCTTTATTCGCAGTTTCGCCGAAATCGGCATCATCATCATCATGTTCGCCCTCGGCTTTGAGGAGAATACCTCGGCGTTTCTCAAAAGCGTCAAACGCAGCTGGGGCATCGCTTTTTTCGGCGCCATCGCGCCATTCGCCGCCGCCTTCGCGGTGATTCAGTATTTCTGGCAGGATCTGAACATAGCCCTCATTTCCGGCCTCGCCATGACAGCGACCGCCGTATCGCTCACGATGGTATCGCTCAAGAGCGAAGGACTCCAGAAATCCGCCGCTGCAACCGGCATCATGACCTCCGCCGTCCTTGACGACATCGCCTCGCTGGCGCTCGTCGCCATCATGGTGCCCATCGCCGCCGGCGACGCCGCGCCATCCTTTCAGGCCATCGCATGGATCGCCGGAAAGGCGGCCCTGTTTTTCGGGCTGATCGCAGTCCTCGGCGCTTGGATCTTGCCCCACGAAATGACCGGCAAATTGATCCGCAAGCTGAAATTCCTGCAAGGATGGGGCGTCCGCAATATTTTCACTTTTGACGATGGCCGCCACGCCGTACTGGCGGCGCTGACCCTCGCCCTCCTGATCGGTCTTGCGGCGCACGCCTTCGGCTTTCACCCTGCCGTGGGCGCCTATATGGCGGGGCTCATCCTGAAGGAAGATTTCTTCCATATCATCCCGGATCAAAGTCAGGCGGCCTATGACAATGTCAGAAAGATCGTGGACAATGTCGCCTTCTCGTGGATCGGCCCGGTGTTCTTTGTGGAGCTCGGCACAAAAATCGTCTTCAACCCGGACTTGTTGATCGCCGTCATCCCGCAGACGGTAGTTCTCGTCGCCGCTCTGTTTACCGCCCAGGTGCTCTCGGCGGCCATCGCCGCGCGCTTTACGGGCGCATTTCCATGGCCAGACAGCGTCATGATCGGCTTCGGGATGCTGGGCCGCGCCGAGCTGTGCTTCGTCGTGCTCGACATTGCATTCGTGCAGGAAAAGATCATTACCGAAGATGTCTTTTATACGCTGATGCTGACCGCCTTTTGGCTCAATGTCGCGGTGCCGGTCACGATTGCGCTCTGGAAACCCTATTATTCAGGCGAAAAAACCTTCGGCTTTCTCGCCCCGCCGCGGAACGCCTCCTCCCCTTGACGCACACCTCCCCGGCCCGGTTTACGGCGTCCCGATTCTAGGCTAGGCCTCCCCAAAACAGGCCAGAATTAAAGGCGATCCATGGGTTTCAAATGCGGTATTGTCGGCTTGCCGAATGTGGGCAAGTCAACGCTTTTCAACGCGCTCACCAAAACGGCGGCGGCGCAGGCGGCGAATTATCCCTTCTGTACGATCGAACCCAATGTGGGTGACGTCGCCGTGCCTGAACCGCGCCTGAAACAACTCGCCGACATTGCGGGCTCGAAAGAAATTTTGCCCGCGCGCATGCAATTCGTGGATATCGCCGGTCTCGTCAAAGGCGCCTCCAAGGGCGAAGGCCTCGGGAACCAGTTTCTCGCCAATATTCGCGAAGTCGATGCGGTGGTTTACGTCTTGCGGTGTTTTGACGATGACGACGTCACCCATGTCGCCAACAAGATTGATCCGATCGCCGACTTTGAAACCGTCGAGACCGAGCTGATGCTCGCCGACCTCGAAAGTCTCGAAAAGCGCCGCGTCAATCTGGAGAAGAAAGCCAAGGGCCAGGACAAGGAAGCCAAAGCGCTCATCGTTCTGGTCGACAAAGCGCTGGAGGAACTGCGCGAAGGCCGCCCCGCCCGCAACGCCGAAGTGGCTGACGACGACAAAAAAGCATGGGCCGGCCTGCAATTGCTGACGTCAAAGCCGGTGCTTTTCGTCGCCAATGTGGATGAAGGCTCAGCCGCTTCCGGCAATGACTATTCGAAACATGTCGAGGAATGCGCGAAAAAAGAAGGCGCGGCCGCTGTCGTTATCTCCGCCAAGATCGAATCCGAACTTGCACAACTTTCCGATGAAGAGCAGGCGGAATATCTCGAAACAATCGGGTTGTCTGAGCCCGGCCTTAACCGCCTCATTAGCACCGGTTTCGATCTCCTTGGTCTGCAGACCTATTTCACCGCCGGACCAAAGGAAGCCCGCGCCTGGACCGTGAGACGCGGCGCTACGGCGCCGCAGGCTGCCGGCGTCATTCATACTGATTTCGAAAAAGGCTTTATCCGCGCCGAAACAATCGCCTTTGACGACTATGTCGCTCTAAAGGGCGAGCAAGGCGCCAAGGAAGCCGGGAAAATGCGCCTTGAAGGCAAGGAATATATCGTCAAGGACGGCGATGTGATGCATTTCCGGTTCAACACCTGAGGACAGGCTGACGCTTCGCCCGTTAATACTCCGTTCACGGTATTTTTTACGCATGGTTAAGCCGCATCAACTATAGTTGCGGACCATGACCGTTGTTCAGAAAATCGATCGCCGTCAGGCGCAGCGTTTCCAGGCGGATTTCGATATCCGCTTCTCCATAAATGGCGGCGCGGAAATTATCAGCCATACGCTGAATTTCACATCCCGCAGCCTTGCGATCCGCAGCGATGTCCTCGCCCAGAAAGGCGATCAGATCACTGTATATTTCGGCGGCTTGCCCGCGCTTGAAGGCGAAATCGTTCGCGTCTTTCCCGAGGGATTCGCTGTTTCGCTTGATCAGGAATCGCTGGCGCTCATGGCCCATGCTCATCCTGACTGCTCGGAAAGCGCTTTCCACGCCGCCGGCGCCGCAGGCCCGGTGGAGACCGTGACAAGCCCGTTCATCCGCACCCGGTCAAGCGTGCCTTCGCGCGCGCTGATTTCATCCGGGGTCGGCTATCAGCCGGGTTACAATCGTCACTTCCTATCGATTGTGACGCCCGACCTAGAGGCGCTCGAAAATATTTCCGCGATCTGGATCAACGCCGATGGCGTTCGCTGGACCGCAAGCGCGCTCAAATTCGAGCGCCGCAACAATCGCGGCATCGCAGTGATGAGCCTCAATGACTGGCAGGTTCATATGGGCGCCGCCTACGGCCTTAAAATCAGCGTGATGACAGAAGACCGCCGTGAATGGGAGCTGGAGATTGACGCCGCCCCGATCGCCGAACATCTTGAGTCGCTCTCGCCCATTAAAATGGCCGTCAACGCTTAAGAAAGCGTCCAGCGACTGCATCAAGCTTTTTCATGATTTCAGGATAACGGCGCTCTGGCGGCGTGATCACCGCCATGTCGAGCGCGGTCTCAACGCCAAGCGGCGACAGCGATCGCATCGCCCCAAGGCGCGGCGCCAGATCGGCGATCAGCCGCGCGGCGTTCGCGGTGTTCTGTTTCAACGTTTCAAGGATAAGCCCCACTTCCACGGGGCCGTCATGTTCGCGCCAGCAATCATAGTCGGTCACCATGGCGACGCTGGCGTAAGGCAGCTCCGCTTCCCGTGCAAGCTTGGCCTCCGGCATGTTGGTCATGCCGATCACATCACAGCCCCAAGAGCGGTATAAATGCGACTCCGCCCGCGAGGAAAATTGCGGGCCGTCGATACAGATATAAGTTCCACCCCGTTCGTGTGGAATGTCGAGCGCTGCGCAGGAAGTCGCCAAAGCGAAAGCGAGCGCCGGGCAAACCGGATCGGCCATGGAGACATGGGCGACAAAACCGGGGCCGAAAAAGCTTTTCTCGCGCGCGCTCGTGCGATCGATGAACTGGTCGACAATCACAAAGGTTCCGGGCGCCAGTTCGTCGCGGAACGACCCGCAGGCGGAGACTGAAATCAGATCCGTGACGCCCGCGCGCTTCATGGCGTCGACATTGGCCCGGTAATTCACATGGCTTGGCGGCAGCGTGTGTCCGGCGCCATGGCGCGCAAGGAAAACAACATCAACGCCGCCCAGCTTGCCCTTGATCAGCGCATCTGACGGTAGCCCCCAAGGCGTGTCGATCTCCAGGCGTTCGGGATTTTCAAGCGCATCCATGGAGTAGACGCCAGACCCGCCGAAAAATCCAAGAATACGTTTTTGTTCGGTCATTTGTGATCCCTCATCCCCAAAGATTAAATACTGGCCTGTTGGTCATAAGCCAGACAATGCCAAGAACGCTGATAAAAGCCGGGAAGCCAAAGGCAAACCAGACGCGATAAAGTTTGTGATAAGCAGCTGGCAGGACCTCGCCTCTATCTGCAGCGACCTGCGCAAGCGCACGCAACCTTTGCTGAATCCAGACCACAGGCAGCCAGAATGCACCCGTAATTAAATAAAGAAGGATCGACGCCAAAAGCCAGCCTTCCGTCAGCCGCCATCCGATCATCACGGCCAGAAGCACGCCTGTAATTGGCTGAACAACCACCGCAGACGCCGTGAACAAAAAATCAGCGGCAATCACGATGCGTGCGGTTTGTGCGATAAATCGCGCATCGCCGCTGCGGTGCGCCATCATCATGAAAAAAGCGATGCCCGCCCCCGTGCCGAGCAACACACAAGCGCCGATAATGTGAAGCCAACGCAAGACGGGGAGCCATTCCATCATCGCTCCTCAATCAACAAGATGGCGCATAAGGCAAGGCACATCGCCGGGAACACCTTCACAAAAGGGCCAATCGGATCGAGCCAAAGATGCGGTGTCATCATTGAACCGGACACAAGATACGCAGCGGAAAGACCGATCATACATCCGGCGGCGATCTTCGTGCAGCTACGGAATAATATCGCGGCGCCAAGAAGAACATCACAGGCCGCACCCAGGTAAACAAGCATTCGCGCCAAGCCGGCGTCCACGCGGTCTTCAAGAATTGCGGCGGCGGCGTCTACCTGCATAACGCCGATAATACCCGACACGATAAAAAACGCTGAGAGGACTAAAACAATAATTGGAATCAAGAGCTGCGCCTTTGCGAAGACACGCTCCTGCAAAGACGCCGGCATGGCGCTTAGAGTATCTTCAAAAGAAGCTATGCTTTTTCCTGAAGCGACCCTCCATGGCGCAGCGTCGCCAATAACGTCATCCTCAAGCACTTTGAGCGCGGTCGAACGCAACGGGGAACGCCAGCCAAGCCAGCCCGCTGCATCCGCAAGCGATGCAACGAAAGCGCCCAACCATTTTGGCAAATGAAGTACAGGTGCGTCCGGAAATCCCATCCATCTGCGAAACCCGCGCACTATATCGACAAGGCTATGGGAGCTGTCTTCAACAAGATCATAGTCCGCATTAGCGCCTATACGCCCGTCAATCGTCTCGCAGACCGCCTCCGCGACATCCTCGACAGAAATCGTTTGTATTCGGACTTGCGGCATAACAATGGGCGTGATCAGCGGAAACCCTGCAAGCATACGGATCAAAGCTGTGCCGCCATACGCTGTGCTGCCTATAACCAGGCCCGGCTTGAAAATCACCCATTGCAACTGGCTTATACGTAAAGCCTCGTCGGCCTGCGCTTTGGAACGCAAAAATTCTGTCGTCGCCCCTTCTGCCGCTCCGGGCGCGGAAATCTGGATGAAGAGGTCAGCCTCATTTTTCCCGCATGCATCAATGAGGGTGTTGATAGAGGTATGCTGAAGCTTCGACAGGTCGTCGCGCAGCCCGGTTTGCAGGGCGCCAGACGCATTCACAACGACATCAACACCCTCAAGGAAAGGACTCCAGTGTTCAGTCGCTTGAAGCTGCGCAATGTCGGCGACATGACAGGTAACGCCGGGCAATAAACGCGCAGCAAGTTTCCGCGAGCGCACAAGCCCGACGACCTCATGACCGTGGAGACGCAAGCGCCGTATGATCTCCGCACCGATCAGGCCATAAGCGCCAAGAACAAGCACACGCTTCTTCATCGCCGATTGCGCCTTCCAAAGTAAAACGGCGGCGCAATGTATGCGCCGCCGTCAGATCTTCAAATCACGAATGATCGACGCCTAGTGCTGGTCCGCCCAGATCTTGCGGTAGGACCAGTAGAGGATGCCGGCGAGGATCACGAGATAGATAATCGACATGACGCCGAGCGCCTTGCGCGATTCCATCTTGGGCTCAGCGGCCCACATCAAAAACTCGGTCACGTCTTTTGCGTATTGCTCAACGGTTTGCGGGCTGCCGTCGCCATATTCGATGATGCCGTCAGCAAGCGGCGGGGCCATGGCGAGAACGCCGCCCAAGGGCACCGAGACGCCTTCCACCGGATGACCGTCATGCATGTATTCCGGCTTCATGGCCTGCGCCATATCGCCGTGGAAATAGGGATTGTAATGCTGGCCGACACCGATCTCTACCGTCGAGGGAGCGTCCTCATAACCGGTCAGGAGGCTGTAGATATAATCCGGTCCACCATGGCGAGCCTTGGTGATCAGCGACAGATCAGGCGGCAGCGCATTGTTATTGGCGAGGCGCGCCAGTTGCTCATTGGCGTAGGGGCCGGGGATCCGGTCCGACGGAACGGCGGCGCGCTGGAACATGTCGCCTGAATCGTCGGGACCATCCGTCACCTGATATTTGTATTTATCCGCAAGCGCCTTCACGACCGGATTGTCATTCGGGTTCGAGCAATCGACCGTGTCCGGAAAACCGGCGGGGCAAGCGTCGAGATGGAACGGCCCGCCCTTTTGTCCGAGATTGCGGAACGCCACGAGGTCAAGGCTGTGGCAGTTCGAGCAAACCGTTTCATAGACCTGATAGCCGCGCTGGAGCGCGTTCTGGTCGAAGGTCCCGAACGGCCCGGAAAAATGCCAGTGCTGTTCATGCGGATGTTTCGACTTGCCGCTAGCGGCGAGCGCCGCCGTGTTGCACGCCAGACCGGCGGCGAGGACAGCGATGAGCGTTTTTGTAATATTCATGGCTTTCATCACGCAAGGCGTCCCTTATTCAGCCGCCGCCGGCGCACCGGGCGCCGCCGAGGTCTCAACTTTCGCGGATTTGTGCAGCACCGACTCCGAGATAGAGCGCGGCAGTGGTTTCGGCGTCTCAAGAATGCCGAGCAGCGGCAGGATGATCAGGAAGAAGCCAAAGTAATACGCCGTCGCAATCTGGGCGTACATGACATAGGAGCCTTCCGCAGGCTTGCCGCCGAGCCAGCCCAGCGCGAGACAGGCGATGACAAACAGGAAGAACCACATCCGGGCCACCGGACGATAGCGCATGGAGCGGACTTTCGACGTGTCGAGCCAGGGCAGGACAAACAGGATCAGGATCGAACCGAACATGGCGATCACGCCGCCGAGTTTTGACGAGATCGGGCCGATGTCGAAAGTGATTGCGCGCAGGATCGCGTAGAACGGCAGGTAATACCATTCCGGTACGATCGACGCAGGCGTCGAGAGCGGATTCGCCTCAATGTAGTTGTCTGCATGGCCGAGGCTGTTCGGATTAAAGAACACGAAAGCGGCAAACAGGATGAGGAACACCACAATCGCGAACCCGTCTTTCACCGTGTAATACGGGTGGAACGGCACTGCGTCTTTCTTGACGTCTTTGATTTCGACACCGGCGGGGTTGTTGTTGCCCGAGGTGTGGAACGCCCAGATGTGAAGCGCCACGACGCCGAAGATCGCAAACGGCAAGAGATAGTGCAGCGAGAAGAAACGGTTCAGCGTCGGGTTATCGACCGAGAAGCCGCCCCACAGAAGCGTGCGGATTGACTCGCCCACAACCGGGATCGCGGAGAACAGGTTGGTGATCACCGTCGCGCCCCAATAGGACATCTGTCCCCAGGGAAGCACATAACCCATGAACGCCGTCGCCATCATCAGAAGGTAAATGACAACGCCAAGCATCCACACAACCTCGCGCGGCTCTTTATACGATCCGTAATAGAGCCCTCTGAACATGTGGATATAAACGGCGATGAAGAACATCGATGCGCCATTGGCGTGAACATAACGCAGGAGCCAGCCATAGTTCACGTCGCGCATGATGTGTTCGACACTGTCGAACGCCATGGATGTATGCGGCGTGTAATGCATGGCGAGAATAACGCCGGTGAGAATCTGGATCACCAGACACACAGCGAGAATGGCGCCGAAAGTCCACCAGTAATTCAGGTTCTTCGGCGTCGGAAATTCCATGAAATCCGCGCCGAAACGAACGATTGGCAAACGCTTGTCCAACCATTTTTCGATGCCGGTGGAGGGCTTGTAAGTAGAAACGTGGCTCATTTTGTCTCGCTCTCCTAGCCGATCTTGACGACAGTGTCGGATACGAACTGGTAAGGCGGCACGGGAAGGTTTTCCGGGGCCGGACCTTTGCGGATGCGGCCGGCCAGATCGTAATGCGATCCGTGGCACGGGCAGAACCAGCCATTGTATTCGCCGCGGTTTTCACCCGCACTGGTGCCGAGCGGAATGCAGCCAAGATGAGTGCAGACGCCGACAAGGATCAGCCATTCGGGCCGGGCGACACCGTCGGATGCAGTGACGCGCGCATCGTCAGTAGCTTCCGGTTGGCCTGACAGGTTGTCGTTGCGCGCGACATCGTCTTTCAGTGCAGACAGCGGCGTCGCTTCGGCTTCTGTAATCTCTGCCGGCGTCCGGTGCCGGATGAAAACCGGCTTGCCCTGCCACATCACCTTGATGGCCTGGCCAACGGGCACAGATGACAGGTCGACTTCTTTAGTCGACAGCGCCAGCACCGAGGCGTCTGGGTTCATCTGATGCACCAGCGGCCAGAGGACCGCGCCTGCGCCGGCGGCGGCCGTTGCCGCGCCAAAAATGTGGATAAAGTCGCGGCGGGTCGGTTCGCCGTCTTCGCTCACGTCCGATGTGGTCATGTCCGTCTCACGCCCTTGGAAAATTTACGCCCCGGAAGGAAAGAATCGCCGGGGTGTTTGACATGTCCTATGTACAAAGTCTAGGCGACGAGGCGCTGCGGCCTAGCGTCGCTATGAACCCGCCACAGCGCCGGAATTTCTTGGAAAAACAGCTTCATGCGCCTTGCCCTCTACCAGCCGGATATTCCCCAGAATGTGGGCGCGGCGATTCGCGCCGCAGCCTGTTTCGGGGCCGGGATGGATGTGATTGAACCCTGCGGATTTCCGCTTGATTCGCGCGAGGTCCGGCGCGTGGCCATGGACTATGGCGCGGCCGCGGCCCCAAAGGCCCATTCAGGCTGGACGGGGTTTCTGGAGACCGCCGGAGACGCCCGGCTCATCCTTCTCACCACCAAGGCCGACCGGACCATCTGGGACTTCGCCTTTCGTCCGGACGACATCATTCTCATGGGCCGTGAAAGCGCAGGAGCGCCGGACGAGGTTCATGACCGGGCCGACGCGCGGTTGAAAATCCCCCTCGCCCCGGAAACGCGCTCCCTCAATGTGGCGGTCGCGGCGGCGGTGGCGCTAGCCGAAGCGCGGCGGCAGGTGGGTTGGTCTGACGCAGCCTCACTTGATCCGGCGCAATGAAATAAAGTCCGGAGGCGGCGATGGGCGGCGCAGCGTTATAGTGGAGCATTCAATGTCGGATTTTGAAGAAAAGAAACAAACCGCCAAGGCCTGGTTTGAGAGTCTGCGCGATCAGATCTGCGCCTCATTCGAAAAGCTCGAGAATGAGGCCGGGCCGCTTTACGCCGACATGGCGCCCGGCAAGTTCGAAATCACGCCATGGGAGCGCGGACCCGATCAGGGCGGCGGTGAGATGGGCATGCTTCACGGCCGCGTCTTTGAAAAGGCGGGCGTTCATGTCTCGACTGTTTATGGCGAGTTCACCGAAGAATTCCGCACGCAAATTCCGGGCGCGGAGGAAGATCCGCGTTTCTGGGCGTCGGGCATTTCACTGATCGCCCATACGCGCAATCCGCACGCGCCCGCGGCCCATATGAACACGCGCATGATTGTGACGACAAAATCATGGTTCGGCGGCGGCGGCGATTTGAACCCGATGCACCCCGCCTATCGTGACGAAAGCCACGAAGATGCGCAGGAATTCCATGCCGCCTACAAGGCCGCATGCGATGCTCACGATGCGGAGTATTTTCCGAAATACAAAAAATGGTGCGACGAGTATTTTTACCTGCCGCACCGGAACGAACCGCGCGGCGTCGGCGGCATTTTCTATGACCGTCACAATTCCGGCGACTGGGACAAGGATTTCGCCTTCACACAGGATGTGGGCAAGGCGTTCCTCGACATCTATCCGAAACTCGTCGCCAAACGCATGGACCAGCCCTGGAGCGATGACGATCGCGAAAAACAGCTGATCCAGCGCGGGCGCTACGCGGAATTCAATCTACTCTATGATCGCGGCACGACCTTCGGCCTCAAGACCGGCGGCAATGTGAAATCCATCCTTTCCTCCCTGCCTCCGGAAGCGAAATGGCCATGAGGAAACAGCCTCAAGGGATTGCTCTCAAAAGCGTTTCTTGATCTGCCTTAAAAGCCTGATAAACAGACGAAATCCGACGCCGCCCTCAAAGGAGCGCCAATGCCGGCCATGGCCGACATGTTTCGTCTGACGATGCTGCGCGCCCTTTTCCTTCTGGCGGCGGCAATGCTGTCGCCATCCGGGGCGCTTGCCGCTGGCGCGCTCAATATCGGCGTTCAACTCGAACCGCCCAATCTCGACCCAACCAGCGGCGCGGCGGCGGCCATTGACGAAGTGGTTTACGCCAATCTCTTTGAAGGGCTAACGCGCATCAATGAAGACGGCTCGGTCTCGCCGCTGCTCGCGGAAAGTTGGACCGTGTCGGCGGATGGGCGCGTTTATGATTTCAAATTACGGAAAGGTGTGACGTTTCACGACGGCACTTCTTTTGATGCGGAAGATGTTGTCTTTACCCTGAACCGCGCAAAGGCGCCCGCCTCAACAAATGCGCAGCGTCCGATCTTCGATTTGATCGACACTGTCGAAGCGACGGCGTCCTATTCCGTGCGCGTCACGTTAAAGGAACCGCTCGGCGCCTTTACAACCTATCTCGGATGGGGCGACGCGGTGATTGTTGCAAGCGAGAGCGCCGCGACAAATGCAAGCCATCCCGTCGGCACGGGTCCGTTCAGATTTGTGCGCTGGCGCAAGGGCGCTTCCGCGACGCTCATTCGAAACGAGAACTATTGGGGCGCGCGGCCTGCCCTCGACCGGATCAATTTTATCTTCATTCCCGACCCGACCGCCGCCTTCGCCGCACTGATGGCCGGAGATGTCGACGGGTTCCCGAATTATCCGGCGGCGGAAAATCTCGGCCTGATCGAGCGGGATGATCGCTTCAAGATCGTCACGGGCACCGGCGAAGGGGAAATGATCCTCGCCATCAATAACGGCAAGACGCCCTTTAATGACATCCGCGTGCGCCGCGCGCTCAGCCACGCCATAAACAAAGAGGCGGTTATCAAGGCGGGTCTGTTCGGCTTCGGGACGCCTATTGGCAGCCACTTTCCACCCCATCATCCATCCTACGAGGATTTGACCGCGCGTTACCCTTACGATCCGGCGCAAGCGCGACGACTTCTCACCGAGGCCGGCTACCCGAACGGCTTCAAAACCACCCTCGCCCTGCCCCCGCCCGCCTATGCAAGGCGCGGCGGCGAAGTGATCGCCGCGCAACTCAAAGCCGTCGGAATTGACGTTCAGATCCGAAACATCGAATGGGCGCAGTGGCTCGACCAGATCTTCGCCAACAAGAGTTACGACCTGACAATAGTCTCCCATACGGAGCCGCTCGACATCGATATTTACGCCCGCGAGGATTATTATTTTCAGTATCACAGCGATGCCTTCAACAAGGTGATCGCAGATTTACGCGGCGAAAATGATCCGGCAAATCGTGACGCCTTTTTGCGCGAGGCGCAAAAGATCATCGCCGAAGACGCAGTGAATGTTTTCATCGCCTCGGGTCCGAAGATTGCTGTCTGGTCAAAAGATGTGACGGGCGTCTGGGCCAATGCGCCGGTTCAGGCCAATGACCTGACCCGGGCGGATGTGACGGGCCGCCCTGCGCTGGCGCCCGGTGAACACGGAACCACCAGTCTTCCGCTCTGGCCGATTTTTGTTCTTATCGCCGCCGCCTTCGCCCTTGTCGCCATCTTTGCAAAAGCAAGCCCCGCTTTTCTCGCCAGCCGCGCCGCCTCCATGGCGCTGACATTGTTCATTGCGTCACTGGTTATTTTCTTCCTGATTGAAATCGCACCCGGCGACCCTGCGTCCTTCATGATGGGGCTCAACGCCGATCCGGCGGCCGTCGAAGCCTTGCGCGAAGAACTCGGATTGAACCATTCGCTGATTACACGCTACGCGCACTGGATCGGCGGCCTCGCCATGGGCGATTTCGGGGTGAGCTACACCTACAGAACGCCTGTCGCCGAATTGATGGCCGAGCGCATCTGGGTCTCCCTGCCGCTGGCGCTGCTTGCTTTCGCTATTTCAACCGCCATTGGCGTGCCTGCGGGTCTCGCCGCAGCCGCAAGACGCGAGAAAACGTCAGGCAAGAGCATCGTCGCCGCCGCGCAAGCCGGCGTCGCCATACCGAATTTCTGGCTGGCGATTTTGCTGGTGATGGTCTTTGCGGTGACCTTGCGCTGGTTTCCCGCCGGCGGGTTTCCCGGCTGGGATGCGGGGTTGTTTCCTGCCTTTAAAGCCCTGCTCCTGCCCGCCATCGCGCTCGCGATCCCCCAAGCCGCCATCCTGACGCAAATCATGAGGTCATCGACCATTGAAACCCTGCGCGAAGATTACATCCGCACAGCGCGCGCCAAGGGCCTGACTCGCCGCGAAACCCTGATAGGTCACGCGCTCCGCAACGCACTCATCCCGGTGCTGACGATTTTGGGGCTGCAATTTGCGTTTCTACTGGCCGGCGGCGTCATTATTGAAAATGTGTTTTACCTGCCTGGTCTCGGACGCATGGTGTTTCAGGCGATTGCCCAGCGCGATCTGATCGTCGTCGAAGGCGTCGTAATGGTGCTGGTCTTCGCCGTTGTCGCTATCGCGTTCCTGATCGATCTCGCCTACGCCATCGTCGATCCGCGTCTGCAGGGGAGCGGACGATGACCGCGCTTGCCTCCACTCTGACCGACACCTTGCGCAGTGACAAAAGCCTCGCCGCGGGCGCCGGGCTTGTCGCCTTCTTCATCCTGATGGCGTGTCTGTCGCTTGCCTGGACGCCCCATGACGTCGCCGCGATTGACGCCGATGCGCGCCTCGCCGCGCCGTCGATTAGCCATCCGTTCGGCGCCAATCATCTCGGCCGCGATGTATTCTCCATGATCATGGTTGGCGCGCGCACGTCGATCACGGTCGCCTTTTTCGCCGTCGGCATTGGCATGGGCATAGGTGTTCCTTTGGGTCTGCTGGCGGCGGGGACCCGCGGGGTCATCGAGGACATTGTCATGCGCATGAGCGATGTCGTGTTCGCCTTTCCGGCGATCATCCTCGCCATCCTGATCACCGCTGTATACGGCCCCGGCGCCGTCAACGCCGTCATTGCCATAGGGGTTTTCAATATTCCTGTCTTCGCAAGGCTCACGCGCGGGTCCGCGCTTCCGATCCGGACACGCGGCTATGTCATGAGCGCAAAGACGGCGGGCAAGAACCGGTTTCGCATATCTCTGGAACATATCCTGCCGAACATTGCGCCGACCCTGATTGTACAGGCGACGGTGCAATTCTCCCTCGCCGTGCTGGCGGAAGCCGCCCTCTCTTATGTGGGACTTGGCGCCCAACCGCCGGCGCCAAGCTGGGGCCGGATGCTCGCTGAAAGCCAGACCATGGTGAGCTTCGCCCCATGGCTCGCGATCTTTCCGGGGCTTGCGATTTTTCTGTTTGTATTTGGTCTCAACCTGCTCGGCGATGGGATGCGCCGCCGTTTCGATCCGCACCGCATTGTGGGGGCGATGTGACCGACGCCATTCGCCTCAAAAATCTTTCGCTGACTATTGGCGACACGCAAATTCTCGACGGCGTCGATCTTGTCCTGCGCGAAGGCGAGATCACCGGGCTTATCGGACGTTCGGGTTCTGGCAAATCCATGACCGCGCTCGCCATGATGGGGCTGGCGCCGCGCGCCGCAGTGCTCAGCGGTGAGATCGCGATCAATGGCGAGAATATTCTGTCCATGAGCGAGCAAAAGCTGTGCGATCTGCGCGGACGCAAGATCGCCATGGTGTTTCAGGAACCCATGACGGCGCTGAACCCCTTGCAGAGCATCGGTGTGCAAGTCGCCGAAACCTATCTTGCGCATGAAAAAATCAGCCGCGCACAAGCCATGGAAAAAGCAGTTTCGGCCCTTACCCGCGCCGGATTGCCGCCGGAGGATGTCTCGCCTGAGCGCCGCCCCCATGAACTTTCCGGTGGCCAACGCCAGCGCGCGGTCATCGCCATCGCGATCGCCATGAAACCGCACGTCCTGATAGCGGATGAACCGACTACCGCGCTTGATGTGACGACGCAGGCGGAAATTCTAGACCTATTGAAAAGCCTCGCCAAAGAGGACGGCTGCGCTCTTCTCCTGATCACGCATGACTTGGCGGTTGTCTCCCACATTTCAGACCGTATCGCGGTGATGAAAGAAGGCCGCATCGCCGCAGACGAAAGCGCCGATGACTTTTACGCCCATGTCGGCGCTTCTCTCGCGAAAGAGTTCATTCCCGCCCGGGTCAAGCGCGATGAAGCAGCAGCGCCGAAAACAGAAGCGGTCTTGAAGGTCGAGAATATATCCTGCGACTATGTGAATTCGCGGCGCTCTCTCTTTACAAAACCATCCGTTTTTCGCGCAGTCCACAATGTCAGCTTTGACATTAGGAAAGGAGAAACGCTCGGTCTTGTGGGCGAGTCCGGCTGCGGAAAATCAACAGTGGCGAAAGCGCTTCTCGGGCTCCATCCCATCGCAGAAGGACACGCTTCTATTGGCGGCGAGGGATTCTCGGCGAAGGACGAAGC
>JAUHYK010000138.1 GCA_030426465.1 Alphaproteobacteria bacterium | reverse complement strand
GCAAATTTCTGAAGCGCGGGAACACGCGTCGAGCCTTTTTGCTGCTGCAGACCAGGAAACACGGGCCGCTGCAGAAAGCATTCAAAAAAATGTACGCGATAACCCTGTCGCTTCGCTAAGTGCGGCTGTCGCTATTGGGTTTCTTCTCGGCCGGACTGTGTTTCGTAAGTAACGTAGCCAACGCCCAGGAGCATAGCGATGTTTAAACTGTTTCGTGTATTGAAAGAGGAGGGTGAGGACGCGTTGCGCCGGTCATTGTGGCTGGTATGCGCGGCTGTTCTCATTCTCTCTGCGGTAGGCTTTGCGGCCGTCGCGGCGGCAATCGCTATGAGTCAGTCAATGCCGCTTCCTGCAGCATTGATGATCAGCGCCATTGGTGTTTTGGCCATCGGCATGGTGTGTGTGTACTTCGCCGATCGTGAAGACCATGAGCCTACATTGGCTCAAACGCCTCCGCCAGCGCCGACTTTTGCGTCAGGCTTTTTAAACAGTGGCGTTATGGATCAGGTGACACAGAATATGCTGCTGGACAAAGTCAAAACCAAACCAGCCAGCGTCCTTGCTATCGCGGCTGCGGCAGGTTTGGCTGTTGCGGCGTTGGATATGTTTGACGACGATTAATATCCGCTGGTAGTGGCGCTATGAGGGGCATTGTGAAAAACGCTGAACAAGATAATTATTTATTCTTGGAAGCAGAAGCGATGGCTGACGGGTATCTTCCATCAGAGCGCGTCAAAGCGCTCAATCATCAATTTCACACACAAACAACCGCTTTATCGAGAATGCTTGCTGTGGCGCGGGTAAACGCCGAACTACGCAAGTCGCGTCTCACTGCATATCGCGACCTCTCTCTGGCGCGCGAGATCAACCGTCTGCATAGTTGTAGATCGGAAAGATCCCGCTAGTCTTTACATGAATTTATCCCGCCTGTCGGCGCGCTTCTTCTTCAGTCTCTTTTCCTGTAGTCACTTCTTCTGACATCGTTGCAATCTGCAAGGGTGTCAGCGCTTTAGACGTCTTTGCAGCTTCGATCAGCATCTCAAAAATACGTCGGAATTTACGGCGGTGAAGCATGAATTCCGGATGGAACTGGACGCCCAGCACAAACCGCTTTTCTGGATCTTCAATTGCCTGAACTACACCGTTCTTTTCTGTTGCGGTCGCTTTCAGGCCTTGTCCGAGTTCCTTGACGGCTTGCTTGTGAAGCGAATTCACAAGGCTTGTCGGCGCACCCAGAGCTTTTTGTATGAGGGATCCGGCGCTGGTTGTGATTGTTTTTCTATAAAATGCTTTCGCCAAAAATGAGTCTGGGTATTGGGCGTCTTCATAAGCTTTTGTCATGTCGAGGTGGAGGCTGCCCCCATAGGCGACGTTCAATAATTGTGCGCCTCGGCAGATGGCGAGAATAGGAAGGTCTTGTTTCAGAGCGGTTCTAGCAAGCTTGATTTCCATGTCGTCGCGACCACGGTCATAAACATAGCCTTGCTTTGGCGTGTCATCGAAGAGCATTGGAAAAACGTCCTGCCCTCCGCCCAGGATAACGCCATCAATAGCTACATCGGGCTCCGTGCTTTCAGTGGTGATTGCGACTGGCTTTCCCCCGACCAGACTTACACCGAGTGCAACCAGCGCATAAGCGCCGTTATCTCCCTGGCTTGGTTTGGTGACTCCAATTACGGGTTTTTCACCTGTCAAACTTGCGCTCCTAATATTTCACTTCATCTGGAAGGCGGCCATGGCGCATGAGTGAGCTCAGAATAAATAATACGCCAAGACCCGCATATGGATCATGTGCGTGATCAAACTCGCCAGAGGCAGACCGTGTTTCGTCGAATTTTTCCATGGCGGTGAAGGCGGCTCGGTCGAAGGTGACTGCCGAGCGAAGGCCACGCCAGATTGAAGCGGAACCCTGGCGCAAATTACCTGCTTTCACATCGCGCCATCCATTGGCGATGATGCGTTTAGCCAAAGGAAAACGGAAGGTGCGAGACAGTGTCGCCGAGAGGGCGGATAAGGTAGATAAAACAGGCGTTTTTGTGACTTTTCCGATTTCCGGCGTTCTCGATTCGCTGACCTTGCCATAAGCCGTAAGTTGATAAAGCAGCCACGGATAGTCGACGCCTGAGGCCATGGAATGATATAGGCCAGCCCAGAAACGTGCGTTTACTTCGATAAGCTGCGCTGGCTTTTCGGGATCGCCATCCCAGCGGAAATCAATCTCCGCCACGCCATTCCATTTCGCTTCAGCCAGAATCTTTTTTGTCGCTTCCATAAACGGAGCGTGATCGACAGTTTCTCTGACCGTCCCAGCGCCGGATTTTTTGGGAAATGTTTCCAGATTCTTATACGCCATCGCCGCACAAATTTCGCCATTATGCGCGAGTGCAGTCATGCAAAAATCTTCGCCGGGCGCTGTTTCCTGCAAAATAAGGGGTTCCTGATCCGCCCCGAGGTTGAGGACTGAAGCGGCGTTTTCGAGCGCATCCCAGTCTTCAACGAAAGTGACTCCGCGGCCGCCAACCCCTTCGGCCGGCTTCAAGACAAGAGGGAACGCCATTTTTTCCGCAGCGCTGCGTAGATCATTCATGGTCGATATCACCGCGCTTTCCGGACCAATATCCGGATATGCTTTCATCGTCTGCGCCAGGCGGTCTTTTGGATAGACGCAATCGATAGAGGCGGCGCTTGGCGCCGCAAGCGTGACGCACTCAGGAAGCTCGCTTTGTCTGCGCGCGAGGATACGCGCATTATCGAACAACGGCATCAATATGTATGGCTTGCCATTATCAGGTTTGTAACGCTCCACCATGGCGCACATATAAGCCATGTAGGCGTCTTCGTCATCTTCCGGAGCTGGATGCGTAAAATAGGTCCCACAAAATCGGGAGAAACGAAGAGCCGTCATGTCGACACTATCACAGCCGATGACATCAATGCCATGCTTGGCGAGGCTTTGCGCCGCAACCAGCGACATGAGGGAGCGACCGTATGTTACGATCACGCGCCCGTAAGCATCAGTCGACGGTGTCTTTGCCATTTCAGTGCTCCAGTGAACTGCTCCGTCAACACGAATCTCTGGTAAAGGTTCCAGGCGAAGACGCAAAAACGGCCCGTATCGCGAGCACTGGGGCGAGTGGTTTCGCAATGCGGGCCGTTAGGGCGTTCTGTGACTGCTGAGTCTCGGAACGGGGCGAGCCAAGATCCGCAATCAGATTACAGACAACTCAGGGCGAGTTTTGTTCCCCGAAAAACCAAAACCGCCGCATTAAATGCGGCGGCTGTGATTTTCAACGTATTATCAGGCGCTTGGACTTAGATAGGTGTCCGGCCTCTGAGGGCGCGAAAAACCATCGCCCCGATAAACAACACCAGAAAGATGAAGAACAGAATTTTCGCGATACCAGCTGAAGCGGCGGCAACCCCACTGAAGCCAAAAAAGGCTGCGATCAGTGCGACTACAAGAAAAGTTAAGGCCCAACCAAGCATGACAACCTCCAATTTTAACGATTGCGCTATAACAACAGCGATTAAGGAACTTGGTTCCGGCTATGGGTTTCTTATATGATGTAGCTCCTTTGACCTTGAACACTAAAAGCTTTTGAGATGCATATAGCCTGTTCAATCAGATCTTATCGGACTCTCGCTCTCACAGGGTGTGACCTGTGTGGTTAAGGGCTGCATTCTTCGCCGCCACTGCGGTGATCGGGGGGGTGAAATTTGGCCGCTCCGTGATGAACAGAGCTGTCAAAAACAAGGTCAATCAGGCGATCGAAATCGCCAAAGTCAGCGCGATAGAGGATCTGAGCCGTGAGACGACGGGTGTGATATGGCAGCGTGTTCAGCGCGTCACGATCTCGTTGTGTTGGAAAACCAGCATTGTTGCGGGCCTGTTTGCCCTTCATGCTGCGGGTGATCTGACCGGCAGAGGTTTTAAAACCATCGTTATCGTGGTGACGCTGGCGTTTGCATTACGCGATGCGTGGCTTTTTGCACCGCTTCTCTGGCGCGGCGTCATGTTGGTTCGTAGCCACAAATGGAGACCGACCGAGGCTTTGAAGGAATTCATTGCCGGTATCGTGTTTGAACGCGCTTACGAAAAGGCGATTGAAGCG
>JAUHYK010000070.1 GCA_030426465.1 Alphaproteobacteria bacterium | reverse complement strand
GTAGCAAGGCGGCGATGACAGCACTCTGCCGCGCGGCGCGCTGGCCAGTTGTGCTGCGCCAGAACGGTGCGAAACCGGTCGATCCGGCTTGTCAGAGCATAACCGGTTTCGCGATGAATACACTTTGTCACGTGGATGTCGCCACAGGTAAGGAAAAAACGTGGTTTGTCGGGGCTTCGAGCGCGCTTCAGGAGCCTTGTTTTATACCGCGGCGTCCCAATGCTCCCGAAGGAGACGGCTGGATTGCTGCGATAGCGCATCGTGTAAAGGAAATGCGATCCGACCTTCTCCTCTTTGACGCTCAGCACATAGATGAAGGGCCTGTTGCAACCATCAAACCGCCATTGAGGTTGCGGTTTGGCCTTCATGGCAATTGGCGCCAAGGCGCTTTCTAGTTTTATCCGAGGACCTAACGTGAAGTACCCATCCTTATACTTGGCCATAGGAGGAGAGCGGCTCCTAGGCAATCGCCGTCCCTCCCTGGCGGTAGTCAATCCCGCGACAGAGGAGCTTTTGGGAGAGCTTCCCGTAGCTGTTGAACGCGAACTTGACGATGCCTTGAGGTACGCATCCGAATGTTATTCTGGTTGGAAGAATCTTCCGGCGGCGGAACGTGGGAAAATCCTCCTACGGGCCGCGGAATTTGTTCGACAGCGTGCTGACGAAATTGCCTTTATTGCCTCATTAGAGTCTGGAAAGACTCTCGCTGAGACCAAGATTGAAACGATGATGGCCGCCGGCACACTCCAATGGTTCGGAGAGGAAGCGCGGCGTATATATGGCCGGACTATTCAGGCCCATGGTCCCGGTCACCGCATGTATGTGCGCAAAGAACCGGTCGGACCTGTCGCTGCGTTCAGTCCATGGAATTTTCCCATAGCAAATCCAGCAAGAAAGCTAGCGCCGGCCCTTGCTGCGGGCTGTACAATCATCCTCAAGCCTGCTGAGGAAACACCCGCGTCGGCGCTGGCCATATTTCAGTGTCTTGAAGATGCTGGATTGCCGCCGGGCGTGGCGTCAATTGTCTTCGGCGAACCGGATAAGATTTCCAATTACCTGATCGCTTCCGACGCGATTCGTAAAATTTCGTTTACCGGCTCCATTCCTGTCGGAAGGCGTCTCGGCGCACTTGCGGCGGCATGCGGCAAAACATCGACTTTGGAGCTTGGAGGGCATGCGCCCGTAATTATAGCGGCAGACGCTGATATCGAGAAGGCGGTTTCCTTAACTGTCGCTTCAAAGTTCAGGAATGCGGGACAGGTTTGCGTTTCTCCGACACGCTTTTACGTAGAAAAGCCTGTTTACGATCGCTTTGTTGAGGCGTTTTCGGATCGCGCAAACGCCCTTCGAGTGGGTGACGGAACGAATCCAGAGACTCAAATGGGTCCTCTAATTGCTGAGCGCCGGCGTCAGGCAATTAGTGACTTGGTGGCGGATGCGCATCAACATGGCGCGGGCATCGCTGCTGGCGGCTCCGGGATAAACGGACCAGGATTTTTCTACCGGCCCACAGTGCTGCTAAATGCGTCCAAAAAGTCCAGGGTAATGAGTGAGGAGCCTTTTGGTCCGATCGCGGTGATCAATCCAGTTGGCTCTATTGAAGAGGCTGTTTCCGAAGCAAACGCGCTGCCTTACGGGCTCGCTGCGTATGGTTTTACCCAGTCGTATCGGACAGCGCTCTTATTAGAAGAAAATCTTGAGGCGGGAATGATAGGCGTCAATACGACGCGTATTTCTGTCCCGGAGTCGCCATTTGGCGGCATAAAAGACAGTGGTCATGGTTCCGAAGAGGGAACGGAAGGCCTCGAAGCGTATCTGACTACAAAATTCGTCAGCAGCACTAATTAGCTAACTTAGGAATTTCTAAGATGAATAACATTGAGCATCCGCTGCAAACAGGCGGGACACGAGGATATCTCCGAATTGCAACAGAAGAGGCGTTCTGTCCTCCCTCGTTAATGAAGCGCTTTCTGCAGGTGCTTCAAGACAAGTCGATTGATGATCCGGGATTTTATAGCCTCTGGGGCTTTTATGGCGGAGATAGCGAACGAGCCTGTCTGTTGAGAGAGCGCATTCAGGATCTCGGTGATCACCGCATCGGCGACATGAATGCTACAGGTATAGACCGGCAAATTATTTCCATGACATGTCCGGGGGTTCAGATGTTTCCGGCGGCAGAGGCGGTTATTATGGCCGAGGAGGCAAATGACGCGCTGTTCGATGCCGTAAATAAACATCCGGGACGGTTTTCAGGGCTAACGACGATTGCGCCGCAGGATCCGGATGCGGCTGCGCGGGAAATACAGAGAGGAGCCAGGCAACTCGGCTTCAAGGGCGTTATCGTTAATTCTCACACTCAAAACCGTTATCTCGACGATCCAGATTTTTCGCCGATATTGCAAGCGGCAGAAGAATACGGCGCACCATTGTATATTCATCCGAATACGCCATCGAAACAGTTGATACCGGCCTTTTTGGAGCGCGGGCTCGACGGCGCTATTTATGGCTTTGGCGTCGAGACAGGCTTGCATTTGTTGCGGCTCATTGTGGCGGGCGTATTTGACAGATACCCAAATCTAAAAGTTGTGGTTGGGCATCTGGGCGAAGCATTGCCTTTCTGGATGAACAGGATTGATTTTATGCACGGGGCGTCTGTACGCGCCGGTCGGGTTGGCACGCGGCGTCTTGATCGCAAGCCAAGCGAATACTTCCAGCATAACATTTACGTCACAACAAGTGGGATGCCTTGGACTGACAGTATTATGTATTGCCATAAGGTGTTGGGCGCTGACCGCGTCATGTATGCAATGGATTATCCTTATCAGTATGTTGCGGACGAAGTCCGCGAGCAGGATAATCTGCCGATATCTCTGCAGGATAAGAAAAAGTTTTTCCAGACAAATGCTGAGAAAGTCTTCAATCTCTAGCGCGCGCAGGTGCGAGTGAGTGCTTTGGAAATGCTCCTGCAACTTTTGAGCGCGTCGGCAGGGTGTTCAGGCAGTTGCCGGAGTTCAATGCAGTGCTAACGATATTGGGAGGCGACTTGTGACGAGTAAGGAAGAGAAGGAAGGCGCCGCCAGCCAACTGGGAGTAGGCCTCGATCAAGGTGAGGGCGCGCCGAGCAATCAAGGCAATAGACGATTTGTCTTCCTTATGTTTCTCGTGTGCCTTTTCGATTTTGCCGATCGTTCTGTCTTTGCTGTTCTCGCGCAGACTATCAAGGTCGAACTTGAGCTCAGCGATCTGCAGATTGGGCTACTGCAAGGTCTTGCTTTTGCTCTGCTTTATTCGACGCTTGGTTTGCCAGTTGCGCGTCTGGCTGAACGCTACTCGCGCCGCAAGATCATCGCAATCTGCACGTTCTTTTGGTCTTGTGCTACTATCTGGTGTGGCGTCGCGCATAATTTCGCTCAGCTAGCCATTGGTAGGGCGGGCGTCGGGGTTGGCGAAGCCGGCTTTCTTCCTGCGGCAAATTCAATGGTTGGAGACAAGTTTCCGAGAAATCGGCGTGCCTCCATGATGTCCTTGATCATGCTCGGTACGCCAATAGGCATTTTAACGGGAGCGCTTGTCGGTGGCTATATAGCCTCCATCGCAGGGTGGCGTGAGGCGTTTTTCGTGCTCGGCGTTCCTGGGGCGATCACGGCGGGCTTGGTATGGCTTTTTGTTGGAGAGCCGGAGCGCGGCAAAGCGGATGGCGTTTCTTTTTCTAACCGGGAAGCGCCAGTGCCGAACTTCGCTTCATTTCTGCGGGTGCTTGTGACAAATAAGGCTTTGTTGTTCATCATACTCGGCGGCGCTTGTGCGGGTTTCGGGATGACCTCTATCTCGCAGTTTCTCGCAGTTTTCCTCAGCCGTGTGCATGATCTTGATGTCCGCGATGCGGCTAAATACTACGGGTTTGTGTCTGCTGCATTTCTAACGCTGGGATTGCTTATTGGATCGCACGTTACGGATTGGCTCACCAAGTTCGACGCGCGCTGGCCTGCGTGGGGTGCGAGCATCGGGCTCGCTGTCGCTCCGTTTCTCTTATGGGCGGCGCTTGGTGCAACGGATCTGCGGGCGGCTATAATTCTGTTGGTTGCTGGCGGGACTTCCATGTTGATATTCTATGCTCCGACCTCGGGTATGATTCAGAATCTTTTGGAACCCAGGATGAGGGCTACCGGAATTGCTTGTTTCACTCTTTGCTACACACTCGTTGGGTCGGGGCTTGGGCCGGTTTTTGTTGGTTTTCTTAGCGATCAAATCGCGGGATCGCACTATCAGGGCGATTTCTTAAGCGCCTGTCCTGGCGGCGTGGCTCCTGTAGGTTCAGGGGCAGACCTTTTTTCTGCATGTACCGAAGCCTCTTCATGGGGTGTGAAAAAGGCTCTTCAGTATGTTCTCTTGGTATTTTTTATCTCTTCTGCATCTTATGCAATGGCGTCTCGATACATGCGGGCCAACTTGCAGAAGTCTCAAATTCCGAGAGAATAAAATCTGTGCCGCTATTTTTGCGGAAGAACATATACGATGAATTTTTGCAGTCGCGATTGGGGGCAACGACACATAGCAAGCGGAAGATTAAAAATTTTTCGCCACCGGTCGAATGAAAGCGATTGTTTTCTTACCTTGTGCCAATTGTAGAAACTCTCGGCCCACAAACTTGGATTATATCGTAACAAGCTAAAAGCTTTCGGTAAAATATTGCCGATGTTGCTGATATTGTTCGGCTGTTGTTGCTTGGGGTGATATTGGCTCCGCTTTCCTTCCAATGTCGGTATTGTTTTGCTGTTTGGATCACATCGCTGTTAAAATTTCTATCAGGCATTTATTCTATCCTTATGGTATGTGCGGTGTTTGCTGACGTGCCAATTTAGTTCTTGAATGTATTTATACTCTGCAGATTTAAAAAGTTATCTGAAATATAGAGAATGCCAGTCACGCTTGCGCCGTTGCCATTTCCTCCTGCGGCACCTTATGGTCGACCGTTTGGCCGGGAAGCGCTTCCAGATTCCACCGGCCGTCGCTCGTTTTTCGTACGCCGCGCGGAAGCCGTATCGATATCCTCACGCCAAACAGATTAGCTGTCTGGATGACGGAATCGCTGCCTGCGGCGGCGCTTGTGAGCGTCTTTCCATGCTCTTATGATGGGTTTTATGTGCGGACGATTTTGGGGCTCTCTTACTTGGGAAGACTATCGTGAGCTGCCCGACCTTAGGGCTGAGCCGCCCGAGACGAATTTTCGCCCGAACTGGAATACCGCCCCGACCCATGATGTCCTCATTTGCGCTGAACGCGACGGCGAACGGCGCGTCGAGCAGATGAAATGGGGGCTTGTCCCGGTCTGGATGAAGGACAAGCCGAAATTTTCGACGATCAACGCCAAGGCCGAGACTATCGAGGAAAAGGCGACTTGGAAGGGCTCGCTGGGCAAGATGCGCTGCGTCATTCCGGTCAGCGGCTTTTACGAATGGCAGCGCGGTCCCGGCAAAGCGAAACAAGCCTACGCCATCAAACGACGGGATGGTAAACCAATGCTGCTCGCCGGTCTGTGGGCGTTTAACGACAAGGTCGATCCTGAAAACCCGCGCACCTTTGCGATCATCACCTGTCCAGCCAATGAGTTGATGGGCGCCGTTCATAACCGGATGCCGGTCATTCTCGATCCCGCCAATCTCGATCTCTGGATCGGGCCTGAGCCCTGGGGCGACGCACATCGCGCGCTCCTCAAATCCTGCCCCGACGAATGGCTCACCGCCTATCCGGTCTCCAATGATGTCGGATCGGTCAGGAACAACGACGCCGGACTGATCGAGCCTCAAGGCGAGCCGATTTTCTAGGGCTTTGGATTCAAGGCCTTAGCGGTTCATTGTTCCGTCCAGAATCGATCCCTTGACTCAAAAGTTCTCTTTTTGTTCTAATTCTCTTCCACAGCTGAAAACGGAACTCGCGGGATGCACGCCATCGCGCGCCGCAACGAGCTTGCGCGGCTCAGGCGGCGTATCGCCGACATCGAGAAACGCGAATTTGCCGGTATTCCGGAGGCGGACGATATCGCCTGCGGACCTGTTTCACTTGCGCGCGGCGCCGTTCACGAATTCCGCGCCGGCGACTATCGCGACGCCCCTTCGGTCTTGGGTCTTGCCCTTGCGCTCGCCGGCGCTGCAAGCGCTAAGCGCGCGCAACCGATCATCTGGATCGGACAGGCGCGCGACGCATTTCAAGAGGGGGTCCCTTATGGCTGCGGGTTAAACTTTTTCGGCGTCCATGCTGAGCTTTGCATCTTCGTTCACGCCCGCGACGCCAAAGCCGTTTTGTGGGCGGCGGAAGAAGCAGCGCGACACGATGCAATTGTTCTTATCGAATTCTGGAAACCGCATCCTCTGCTTGACCTGACGGCAACGCGCCGCTTGCAGCTTTGCGCCGAACAATCCGGCGCGAGGTTATTCCTGCTTCGGGACGCTCGCGACGAAGGCCCGAGCACGGCGCGCACGCGCTGGCGCTTGGGCCCAGCGCCAAGCGCGGAAGATTCATTGGACGAACGGGGATTGGGGCGGCCGCGCTGGAGCGCGGCGCTTGAGAAAAGCCGCGACGGGGGTCACGGGTGGTGGGTATTGGAATGGGATCATGCAGAAAGAAGACTTGTCGAGGCCGCGCCGCATTCTCGCGGCGTGGTTCCCGCGATGGCCGACAGATCATTTGAAGAAACAACAGAAGTCGCTTGAAGAAACGGCCGCGCCGATTGTCATTCATGAAAATGCGAAAAGCGCCTTGCGCATCCGCGCTATAGACGCGCGCGCCGGAAAGCTCGGTTTCTACCAAGGCCAGGCGCTCGCCGATGCGCGCGCCATTGAGCCGAAGCTCATGGCCTTCGAAGCTGACGCCCAAGAGGAAGCGCAAAGCTTCCGCCGTCTCGCCGTAGCGTTGATGCGCTATTCTCCTGTCGTCTCGGTTCAGGCGACCGGCGAACTTTTCATCGACATTACCGGCTGCCAGCGGCTTTTCGGCGGCGAGGAAGCAATCCTTAGCGATCTCAAAGAGCGCATGGCGCGCGCCAGCTATTCGATGTGCGCAGCAATTGCGGACACGGCCGGCGCGGCATGGGCGCTGGCGCGATTTGGGTGTGTGGAGATTGCCGGTGACGGCGCGCAGCGCCGAGCAATCGCGTCCTTGCCAGTCGAGGCGCTGCGCCTGCCGCCGGAATTGTCGGACCGCCTGCGCAGGCTCGGGCTCAAAACCATCGGACAGCTTTACGACATGCCGCGCCGCCCCCTGACGGCGCGGTTCACGAAAGCGCTTCTGTCGCGTCTCGGACAGGCGCTGGGGACGGAAGCGGAGCCGCTTGTCCCCGTCATTCCGGCGCCGCGTTATTATGCGGAACGAAAACTCGCCGAACCGATCGCCACGATCGAGGCGATCAAATCGGTTCTGGCCCCCCTGGCGCACGATCTTAACGAACAGCTTGTCCGCGGCGCCGCCGGGGCGCGACGCTTCGACCTCGCGCTCTTTCGCGTCGATAATGAGGTGACGCGCCTTGGCGTAGGCGCGAGCGCTCCGGCGCGCGCTCCGGCGCATGTCATGCGATTGTTCTCCAATCGCCTCGACGACATCCGTGACGATCATGATGCGGGGTTCGGATATGAACAGTTGCGCCTATCAGCGTTTGACGTTCGCCCGCTTGGCGTCAGGCAGCGCACGGCCTTCGATCTGCAATCGGACAGAGAGGCGCAGGAGGAAGCGCTTGCGGAATTGAAAGACCGTCTCAGCAACCGGCTCGGGGCGAAACACGTCCGCCGCGTCAGCTTCCGCAACACCCATCTGCCGGAACGGGCGGCTTTCTTTACGCCAGTCGTCACGCCTGCAAGTCCTTCAAATGTCAGTCCGGAAGAACGGCCGCGACCGATAAAACTGTTGCCGCGCCCCGAAGAAATCGAGGCGCTCGCGGAGGTTCCCGACGGCCCGCCGATCCGGTTCAAATGGCGGCGCGTCGCTTACGCCGTCGCCCGCGCCAACGGGCCAGAACGCATCGCTGACGAATGGCAGGGCAAAGAAACCGCAGGGCCGACGCGCGACTATTACCGCGTCGAAACGCAAGAGGGCAGGCGTTACTGGCTCTTTCGCGAGGGGCTCTATGGCGGAGAAACGACGAACCCCCGCTGGTTCCTGCACGGGTTTTTTGCATGACCCGGTATGCCGAACTTGCCGCCATGAGCAATTTCACCTTTCTCAGGGGCGCGTCGCATCCTGACGAACTGGTGTTCCAGGCGGCGAAGCTCGGGCTTGAGGGGCTCGCCGTCACCGACGTCAACACGCTCGCCGGCGTCGTGCGCGCCCATACCGCCGCAAAAGAAATCGGTTTCCGGTTCATCACTGGCGCGCGGCTGAAATTTTCCGACGGCACGCCCGACATGCTGTGCTGGCCGTCGGACCGCGCCGCTTATGGGCGGCTCTGTAAATTGCTGACGCGCGGAAAAATGCGCGCGGCGAAAGGCGACTGCGAGATCACGCGAGCCGACGCCCTTGAGCTTGGCGAGGGGCAGTTGTTTGCGGTCTTGCCTGATGATCCTTTTGCGCCTGTCATCGCAGAAACGCTCAATGACTTCCGCGCCGCCTTTCCGGGATCGGTCTGGCTCGCGGGCGCGAGGGCGTTCCGCGACGACGACCGCCGCGTTCTCAACCAACTGGCGCGGACGGCTGGGGCTGCGCGGGCTCCGCTGCTCGCCGTCAATGACATCCTCTATCATGCGCCGGAACGCCGGCGGCTCGCCGATGTCGTCCACTGCATTCGCGAGCATGTGACGGTCTTCGAGGCGGGCCGCGCGCTCGAAGTCAACGCCGAACGGCATCTGAAACCGCCGCCGGAGATGCTGCGCTTTTTCAAGGATCACCCATCCGCCATCAAAGAGACCCTGCATATCGCGGAACGGGCGCGTTTCTCGCTTGACGAGCTGCGCTACGAGTATCCTGACGAGACCTGCGGCGTGGGCGCAACGCCCCAGGAAGAACTTGAGCGCCTCACATGGGAAGGCGCCAAGGCGCGCTACCCTGAAGGCGTTCCTGAAAAGGTCGCCGTCGCGCTCAAGCACGAACTGGCGCTTATCGAACAGCTCGACTATGCGCGCTATTTCCTGACGGTTTACGACATCGTTAGATATGCGCGTTCGCAAGGCATCCTTTGTCAGGGCAGGGGATCGGCCGCGAATTCGTCCGTCTGTTACTGTCTCGGCGTCACGTCGGTCGATCCGGCGAAGATGGATCTTCTTTTCGAACGTTTCATCTCAGCAGACCGAAACGAGCCGCCGGATATCGACGTCGATTTCGAACATGAGCGGCGCGAAGAGGTGATCCAGTATATCTACAGAAAATACGGCCGCGACCGCGCCGGCATCGCTGCGACCGTCATCACTTACCGCACCAGAAGCGCAGTGCGCGAAGTCGGCAAGGCGTTAGGGCTTTCCGAAGACGTCATCTCGTCGCTCGCCAAAAGCAATTGGGGCGGCGATACGTCCGGCGTTAATGAAACGCGTGTCAGGGAACAGGGTCTTGATCCCGCCGATCTCACCTTGCGTCACGCGCTTCATTTCTCGAAAGAGCTGATCGGTTTCCCGCGCCATTTATCTCAGCATACGGGCGGCTTCGTCATGACGCGAGGGCCGCTGGAGGAAGTCATCCCCATCGGAAACGCCGCCATGCCGGACCGCAGCTTCGTCGAATGGGACAAGGACGATCTCGACGCCCTCGGCATGATCAAAGTCGATGTGCTCGGGCTCGGCATGCTGACTTGCATCGCGAAGGCGTTTGCGCTCCTCAAAGACCATTACGGTGTCGATCTCGACCTCGCCTCGATCCCGGCGGAAGAACCTGAAGTTTACGACATGATCTGCAAGGCCGACACGCTCGGCGTCTTCCAGATCGAAAGCCGGGCGCAGATGTCGATGCTGCCGCGGCTGAAGCCGCGCAATTTCTACGATCTCGTTATCGAAGTCGCGATCGTGCGGCCGGGACCGATCCAGGGCGATATGGTGCATCCCTATTTGCGCCGCCGGGACGGGCTCGAAACGGTCCAATATCCGAGCAAGGATCTGGAAGACGTGCTCGGCCGAACCCTTGGCGTTCCCCTGTTTCAGGAACAGGCGATGAAAATCGCCATCGTCGCCGCCGGCTTTACGCCGACGCAAGCGGACGGGCTGCGCCGCGCCATGGCGACGTTCCGGCGCGCCGGCACGATCCACCAATATCACGACAAGATGGTCGAGGGCATGGCGGCGCGCGGCTATGACCGCGATTTTGCCGAACGCTGTTTCAAGCAGATTGAGGGTTTTGGGGAATATGGCTTCCCTGAAAGCCACGCGGCGAGCTTCGCGCTGCTGGTCTATGTCTCCTGCTGGCTCAAATGCCGTTACCCGGACGTCTTTTGCGCCGCCCTTATCAACGCGCAGCCCATGGGGTTTTATGAGCCTGCACAGATCGTGCGCGATGCGCGCGAACACGGCTACGAAGTGCGTCCCGTAGATATAAATTACTCTTGCATCGATCTGGCTTTGGAAGACGCGGGTTGCGCGCCAATCCTTCACCGCCGCCATCAGACCATGAAAACCGCGATGCACGGGCGCCGGGCCGTGCGCCTGGGATTCCGGCTGGTTAAAGGTCTCGCAGAGAAAGACGCCGAACGCATCGAGAGGCGCCGCGGCGGCGGGTACGACTCCGTGCGCGATCTCTGGCTCCGGACGGGGCTTTCTCAAGCATCGCTCGAAACCCTGGCAAACGCCGACGCCTTCGGATCGCTCGGTCTGTCGCGCCGGGACGCGCTCTGGGCCGTGCAGGGTCTCGACAAGGTAAAAGGTGATGAGCAGTTGCCGCTCTTTGCTGCGGACAGCGCGTTCAGGAAAGAAGAGGAAGTGGCGCTGCCTTCAATGTCGCTCGGTGAGGAGGTCGCCTATGATTACAAGACAGTGAAGATGTCGTTGAAACGGCACCCGGTGTCCTTCCTGCGGGACTGGCTTCGATCTGCGCGCTACGCCGCCAATGAAGATTTATGGAGCATGACGAATGGCAGGCTCGTATCGGTTTCGGGCCTCGTGCTCGTGCGCCAGCGGCCGGGCACCGCGAAGGGCGTCATCTTCGCGACCCTCGAAGACGAGACCGGGATCGCCAATATCATCATCTGGCCGAAAGTTTTTGAGCGCTTCCGGCGGGAAGTTTTGGGCGCGCGCTTTCTTGGGGTTGCGGGCGTTCTGCAGCGCGAGGGGGACGTCATCCACGTCGTCGCCCGGCGGCTTGACAATCTGACGCCGAAGCTCAGCTCATTAAGCGACTATCATGGTGAGATGGATGACGGGCTTTCAAGGGCGGACGAGTTCAAGCGGCCGGTGATTGAGGATCTGAGGAAGGGCGATTTTCGCCGCCGCATGGAGCGGGCGAAACATATGGAGGAGATTTTGCCCGGCGGAAGGAATTTTCATTAAACCGAGCAGCAGCGGATGTTGCAGATAAAATAGCGTTCTCAAGGGCTGAGGAGCTGGCGTGTGCCTAGCGCCTGTACACGTCGCGAAGCTTGCGCGCCGCAACCGGCTAAGCGTACTCCGGATGAATGTACTTTTTTAAAATACGATATAGTATTAAAATGTAGGCTGCAAGGCTGTGGCCGCCCGGGGGCATATCTCAAGCAGCGGGCGACAAAGCGCCTGGGTTTCCGGACTTGTGCGCCTGCAGAAAGAACAAAATCAATCAAAGGAGGAAAAAATGCGCGATGCCAACAGAATGGGGCCCAAGCTTATACGGCTAATCGTTACGCTGACAGCAGCAATGGGAACACTGGTGATGGCTGGAACGGCGAACGCGAATCGCTGTTCCGCCGACGGATCAGGCAATTGGAGCTGCAGTCATAGTTATCGGGTGAACTGGTATTCTTGCAACGGTTTGCCGGTCGGACGCGGCGTTCGATATCAAACGCCCGAAGGAATGCCGCCTCCTGGGGGTTGGCCGGTCGCCTTTTACTATAATGGCACGACGCCAGCCGATACGAATCCTTTTGTCCAGGATGCGGACGCTTCTTTCGGTCTCGGCTACGTCCCGCAGATTTTTCACGAGTTGCTCGATGACCCCAATGGAACGGGCAAAAAATACGCGGTCATTGCGCCGGAGCCGCCTCAAGCCGGGGGATTTCTGGAATTCTGGAATACAAATACTCCTTATCCTTATTCGACGACTTGCGATTACGATTTTTTTCCGGATTTCTTTTCTGAAATCAAAAACGGAAGCTATGGTTCCGCGTCGCAGTATAACATGGGCAAACGCTATGCGTTTGGTGTTTCCAGCGGCGGTTATAATTCGAGCCGCATGGCGGTGACATTCAATCAGGAAAAGAAATGGTATCAGAGCTGCAGTCAGTGGTGCAACGAAGACACCTGGAAAGCGATCGCTATCATCTCGGCCTCCTATGCGAGTTGTTCGGGGCCGGCGTGTATCATTCCGAACCTTCCGGAAAATCATCCGGCGACAAAGTTCTGGCATGGAACTTTCGATTTGCTGGCGCCCTTATGGGCTGCAGAACTCTATTACGAAGAGCTGCAGGATGTTGGCGTCACAACTGAATTTCTTGAGCATGGCGGCAGTCACGAATTCACCGCCGACACGCTCGGGGCTGAAGGCGTTAAAGCCTGGTTCGATGGCTTCGACTAGGCGGGTACACCTATAAGAAATTCAGGCGGCGCGGTCATGAGCAGGGCGCGCCGCCGACATTTATCGACGTTTCTTTGTTTTCCGGGCAAGGGCTGTGCCTTGTAACAGGAATATGCGGCAGGCTTCGCGGATCTTCTCTTCGCGTTCCCCCGGAAGTACGCCGTCTGCGATGATATAGGAGTAAATCAGGAAGGCGCGCGAATTCGCCTCCGTTGCCGGCAAGGCATTCGCAAGGAGAACCGACTCAAAATATTGTAGCCGATGGGCGTCAATTTCTCTCATGACTACGGCCGCCCGCTTGTAACGGTCCGCCCAAAGCCTGATCGCCATTTCCATGCGGCCGCGCTCTTTCACGTCGGCGCGGCGGAATGGCAGCATCAGGACCCGAAGCAGCCGATCCTCCGGCGATTCTTCCAGACTGCTTAATTGAGCAAAAACCGAAGTCGTCGATTCGCTCCGCCAGTAGTCCAAAAGCTCGTCGAGAAACGCCTCCCGCGATTTGAAACGCGCGTAAAAGGCGCCCTTGGTAACGCCGACGGATTCTGCGACGGGTTCAACGCGGATAGCATCGACGCCGCCGCTCGCCATGATTTTGAGCGCCGTTTCATACCACGTCTTGTCTTCGACAAGAGTGGGCCGCCCGCGCGAGCGCTTGGCGACGTCCGGCGGGGCGGATTCCGCTTTTGCGCGCGTCCGGCGTCCGGGGGAGGCCGCGGATGGGCGCTTCGGCTTTGCGGCGGGTTTTCTGGCGGTCGTTTGCTTCATAGCGTCAATTCTTACGGGATTATTGCGGTGCGTCAATTCCGTACCAGATCGTATCAAATTGGTTGGGCCGTGGCTTCTGTAACATTGACAGAGCGCTTCCTTTAGAGAACACTCTGAAAAAAATACGATTCCGTATTAAAATAGCTAACGCAGGTTGGCGGTTTCTGGGAGGGTGTAAAATGGCTAAAGCGTCTAAGGCTTTTGATTCTCAATTGGGTAAGGTCCGTAAACGGCTTCTATTCGGGTCGGTTGCGGTGACAGCGATCTCGGCTTTTGCGCTCCTCTCCGGGGGAAGCGCGCTGGCGCAGGACGGAAGCGGCGATCCGGCGCGCGCATCGAGCGATGAGATCATCGTGTCCGCCCGGCGCCGCGACGAATCTCTGCAGGACGTGCCGATCTCCGTCACAGCGGTTAGCGGAGAGGCCCTTAACCAGGTCGGTGCGCAGGACATCACTTATCTGACCCAGTCGATTCCAAACACGACGCTGAAAGTCTCGCGCGGCACGAATTCAACACTGACCGCTTTCATCCGCGGCGTCGGTCAGCAGGATCCGGTAGCGGGATTTGAATCAGGCGTCGGCATCTATATCGACGACGTTTATCTAAACCACCCGCAAAGCGCCGTGCTCGACATTTACGATGTGGAGCGGGTCGAGGTGTTACGCGGGCCGCAAGGCACGCTTTACGGGCGCAACACGGTCGGCGGCGCGCTCAAATATGTCACCAAGCGGCTGGGCGACGAGCCGAGCCTCAAGCTGCGCGGTTCTGCAGGCACGTATGGCCAGTTTGATATTGTAGGAACGGGCGAGTTGCCGCTCTCGGATGTGTTTGCGGTTGGCGGCACGGTCGCTTACTTCACGCGCAACGGATATGGCGAGAACCTGACGACTGGCGAGGATAATTACGACAAGGACGTCCTCGCTTTCCGCGCCAGCGCCGAATTCGACAATGATGTGGTCTTTGCACGCCTCAGCGGCGATTATCTGAAAGACAAATCCAACCCCAAGGGCGGCCACCGTCTGATCCCGGGCCTCTTCTCTGGCGCGCCCGTGCTCGACAATGTCTATGATTCGCGCGGCGGACTTAGCGGCAAGAACGAAGCGGAAGCTTATGGCGCGACGCTGCATATTGAGATCGCGCTGAACGATCAATGGACGCTCAAGAATATCGCCGCATGGCGCGAAGATGAAAGCTTCCAGCTTATCGACTTCGATGCGCTTCCCGCGGCCGATATCGATGTGCCGGCGGTCTACCGAAACGAACAGTTCACCGAAGAGTTCCAGGTGCTCTATGAAAGTGACGCCGTCGCCGGCGTCGCCGGTTTCTATTACATTGATGCAAACGCCTATCAGAACGCCGACATCGTACTTGATCTTTCGGGAAGCCTGATTCCGGCGCCCTTTGGGCCGCTTCCCGGTTTGAACGCCAATCTCTTTGGCGATGTCGATACGAAATCCTGGTCGGTATTCGGCGATCTGACTTTCGATCTCGAAAACATTCTAGGAATTCAAGGTGTCGAGCTGTCTGTTGGCGGTCGCTACACAAGCGATAAGCGCTCAGCGCACGTAGTAAAGCAGCAATTTCTCGGGAACACGCCGCCATTCGGGATGAATCCCATTCTGCTTGTGACGACGTCCGACTTTACAGGCGAGGCCAAGTTTACGGATTTCAGCCCGAAAGCGTCGCTTTCCTGGAGTCCGAATTCGGAACACAATTTCTATGTTTCCTACAGCCAGGGCTTCAAGGGCGGGGGCTTTGATCCGCGGGGCGACTCTACCGTAGTAACAGCCGATTTTGACGGGGACGGCGATGTTGACGCCGATGACGTGTTCGAATTTTTCCTGTTCGACCCGGAAGATGTTGATTCCTACGAAGCTGGCTGGAAGGCCTCTCTCGCCGGCGGGCGAATTGCCTCCAATCTCGCCGTTTTCTACGCCGAATACACTAATGTGCAGATACCAGGCTCACAGGCCGCTATCGACCCATTCACCATGTCGCCGACTTTCTTTGGGATCACGACAAACGCTGGCGCCGCGGAATTCATCGGCGTTGAATGGGAAGGGCGCGCGCTTGTTGGAGAAGACATTTTTGGAGCAGGCGACGCCTTCACGCTCTCCTGGGGCGGCGGATGGATCGACGCCGACTATACCGAATTCGTGACCGGCGCCCCCCCGGTCGATGTTTCCGATCAGCGTGTCGTTCAGAACACGCCGGAATTCTCAGGAGCGATTACGACGAACTATTCGCACCCTATGGGGCTGGCCGGTCGCGACGGCGATATCGCGCTGATCACGCAGCTATCCTATAAGTCGAGGACTCATATTTTCGAAATCCCGAATCCATTGCTCGATCAGGGCGGATACGGCCTCTTTGATGCAAGCCTTGTGTGGACGTCCGATGACGGCAAGCTGCAGATCGGCATGCATGGGAAAAATCTGCTCGATCGGCAGTACAGGATCGCCGGCTATAATTTTCTCGCGCAAAACCCCGATGGAAGCATTGTTGCGCCTTTGACGCCGTTGCTCGGTCTCGAAGGCACTGAAACTGCGTTTTATGGACCGCCCCGGACGATCACCGGCACGATCCAGGTCCAGTTCTAGTCCTGCGGAGCCTCCCTGCGCAGGGCGAATGTTGCGCCGCCTTACAGCTTTCGTTGCGGAAAGCGTGAGGCGGCGCGCTTTTTTCGGCGGAAAAGAATAATGGCAGAGCTACAGACAAGATGTTTTGATGCGCGCCGCCCGCTGTTTCCTGAGATTCTCGCGCTGCATGAGAAGTGGAAAGGCGAGCGGGCAGCTATCATTTGCGACGGCGAAATATTGTCCTGGCGGGCTTTCGGCGAGGCGAGCAATCGCGTCGCCAATGCGTTGATTGCGTCAGGATTGAAGCCAGGCGATACGGTCGTTGTCGCGATGGAGAACGGGATCGAGACGGTGGAGACGCTTTTCGGCGTCATGAAGGCCGGATGCGTTTCCGCGCCGCTCAACCTGACGGTCTCCGATGATGCGCTGACCATGATGATCGGCGATTCACAGGCGAAAGCTGTTATCGTCTCGGAAAACCAGCGTGCAAGATTTGCTGGCCTGATAAAAGAGCATGGCTGTTTGCAACTTGTCGCTCTTGGCGAAACCGATGGGCTATGGACCAGCTATGATGAATGGAAATCGGCGCAGCCGGTATCGCCGCCGGCAGTCGATATCGCGCCGGACGGCCTCCTGAATATTATCTACAGCTCCGGCACAACGGGACGGCCGAAGGGGATTGCGCATACTCATCTCTCGCGCCTTGACTGGGCTTACGATCTTTCTGTCGCCTTGCGCTATCATGGCGGCGCGAGAACGCTCTGCACGCTTGCGCTATATTCCAACATCAGTTGGGTGATGATGCTCTGCACGTTCCTTGCGGGTGGAACCTTGATCGTCACGCGAAAGTTCGATGCCGGCGAGTTTGTCGCGGAGGCAGCGAGGCATCGTGCGACGCACACAGCGCTCGTTCCGGTGCAGTTGCGCCGGATTGTCGATCATCCGGACTTTAGCGCGGACAAAGTAAAATCGATGTCGGCTATGATGTCCTGCGGTTCGCCGCTTCACGCCGATCTCAAGCAACGCATCTTCGATACGTTTCCCGCAGGCGTGATTGAGCTTTATGGCCTTACCGAAGGGGTCGCCACGACGCTCGATCCGGAAGAGGTGGAAGGGCGCATGGCGTCTGTCGGCAAGCCGCTCCTTGGAACGGACATCAAGATCATCGGCGATGACGACCGGCCGGTCCCGGCGGGGGAGGCGGGCGAAATCGTGGGGACCGGCCGCATCGTCATGCCGTTCTATTTTAATCGGCCGGATGAAACGGAGTCAGCGATATGGCGCGATGAAGAAGGACGCCCCTGGCTGCGCACCGGCGATGTGGGCCGGCTCGATGAAGACGGCTTTCTTTATATCGTCGACCGCAAGAAAGATCTTATTCTTTCGGGCGGACAGAATATTTATCCGTCCGATATTGAGGCGGTGTTGTTGAAACACCCTTCAATCGCGGCGGCGGCGGTCGTCGCCGCGCCCCACGACGAGTGGGGCGAAACGCCTTTCGCGGTTGTTGAGGCGCTAGAGGGCGCCAGCGAAGAAGAACTCGCCGCATGGTCGAATGAAAAACTCGGGCGCCGCCAGCGCCTCACCGGTCTCAAAATCGTAGAGGCCCTTCCGCGCAATCCCAATGGGAAAATCCTCAAGCGCGAATTGCGCGCCAGTTTGTTTCCGGAGCATTCATAGTGAGATATGCAGAAACATATTATACCTCGAAAGACGGCTTGCGGCTGTTTTTTCGCGATTACGGACTGGAGGAGGGCGGCGCCGCGCCGGTTCTCTGTCTGCCGGGATTGACGCGCAATTCGCGCGACTTCGACGATCTTGCACGCCGGCTCGCCGCCAACAGGCGCGTTATCTGTCCGGACTTGCGCGGCCGCGGGAATTCCCAGTGGGACAGCGATTATCGTAACTATAATCCTGGCGTCTATGTCGATGACGTTATCCGTCTCCTCGAAAGCGAAGATCTTTTAAATGTTCTGATCATCGGGACCTCGCTTGGCGGGTTTCTCGCGATGATCATCGCCGCAACACGGCCCGAACTCGTGCGTGGCGTCGTCATCAACGACGTCGGCCCGGAAGTCGATCCAAAAGGTCTTGAGCGAATCTCAAAATATGCGGGTACACAAGGACCGGCGGCGTCCTGGGAGGACGCGGCAAAGGCCTGCCGCGAAAACTACGGTGACGCTCTGCCAGGATTGTCAGGCGATGATTGGGCGCAATATGCGCGTCAGAGTTATCGCGAGGATGGCAGCGTCATACGGCTCGATATGGACCCGCGTATCGGCGACGCGGTGCGCGAACTCGATTCAACGCCCGCCGATCTGTGGCCGGTCTTCAGGATGTTGAAGGATACGCCGGCGCTCATCATCCGGGGAGCGAACTCGGACATCTTGAGCGCGGCGACGCTCGTGAAGATGGCGGAAGTGAAACCCGGTCTCGCAACAGCGACGATTCCCGACCGCGGTCATGCGCCGTTGCTCAATGAACCGGCGAGCCTCGCGGCGATAGACGAGTTTTTCCGCCAAGCAGACGAAGCTGGCTTGGAAGAAAAGCTGCAAGTGAAGAAGGCGCGTGCGACATGATCGGTAAGTTTTTTGGTTTTGTCCTGATTGTTGCGCTTCTTGTTGGAGGAACCTTTGCGGCCTGGTACGTTATTGAGAGCCGGGGCGTCGCCCCGGAATTTCTTGAAGAAAAATACCTGACGCCCGCGGACCGGTTCGTAGATATCGGTGGCGCGCGCGTGCGTGTCAGGATCGAGGGGCCGGACGGTGCGCCGGTCATCATCATGAATCATGGATTTACGCACAGCCTTGAAACCTGGGACGGCTGGGCTGCTGCATTGCAAAGCGACTACCGTGTGGTCCGCTACGATCTCGCCGGCCACGGACTAACCGGACCCGATCCTGAAATGCGCTATGCGCCGGTTGAAAGGGCGGTGTTCCTAGGCGATCTCATGGATGTTCTGGGCATCGATAGCGCGATTGTTGCAGGAAATTCTCTCGGCGGGCTTGTGGCGTGGCGTTTTGCATCGGCCAATCCTGACCGTGTAGACGCTCTGCTCCTGACAGCGCCCGGCGTGTTCAGCATCAATGGCGTCGCAGATGAACCGGTTCCCGTGCCGTTGCCTTTGCAGCTCTTTCTGATGACGGCGCCTGAATCCGGGATGCGAAAGGCCGCCGAGCGAGTCTATGGCGACGATGCAAGAGTCACAGCCGCGACCGTAGAGAGAATGCGCGACATGATCCGTCGGAGAGGAAACGGCGCCGCGCTGATCGACGCTCTGAGAGAGTTTACCATGCCCGATCCGGCGGAAGAGTTGCAGGCGCTGGAGACGCCTGCGCTCATAATCTGGGGTTCAGAAGACGTGATCATTCCGGTTGAACAGGGCGAGCATATGGCGGCGCTGATGCCGAAGGCAAAACTGATCGTTTTGCCCGGTGTAGGCCATGTGGCGCAGGAAGAGGCGCCAGAAGAAACGTCGAGAGAAGTTCGCGCGTTCCTGGACTCTCTCGTAAACAGCCCTGCATCGAGCGGAGAATAGCATGAAGGGCCATTCTACGCCGGCTTATCGCGCCTGGGTCCTGTTCATTCTCGTCGTCGTCTACACGTTCAATTTCATTGACCGACAGATCGTCGGCATTCTGGCTGTGCCCATCAAGGCCGATCTGGCGCTGACGGATGCGCAGCTCAGCCTCATGGGCGGGCTTGCTTTCGCGCTGTTTTACACCTTCCTCGGTATCCCGATCGCGATGCTTGCCGACCGGTCGAGCCGCACCTGGATCATGACAGGCGCGCTCGCAGTCTGGAGCGCCATGACGGCCGCCTGTGGTCTCGCGCAGAATTTCACGCAACTCTTTCTCGCGCGGCTTGGGGTCGGCATTGGCGAGGCGGGCGGTGTTGCTCCCGCCTATTCCTTGATCTCCGATTACTTTCCGCAAGACAAACGCGCGCGGGCGCTGTCGATATTCTCGTTTGGCATTCCCATAGGTTCGGCGCTCGGCATTCTCCTGGGCGGCGTTCTGACAACCTATCTCGACTGGCGCTCGGCTTTTATTATCGTCGGGCTGCTGGGGCTCGCAATTGCGCCGCTCTTCCGGTTCACCATTCGCGAGCCGGCGCGTGGAAGGCTCGACGCAGCAGGCGCTGATACGACGCCGCCAAAGCTGAGCGAAGTTGTGAAGACTATCGCAGCAAAGCCCAGCTTTTGGGGATTGTCACTGGGCGCGGCAAGCTCTTCGATGATGGGTTACGGGCTTATCTTCTGGCTCCCGTCCTTCTTTGTGCGAAGCTATGGCGATGCCTTGCCCGGTTTCTTCGCCTGGATGCCGGCCGCATTAATCCCTGCTGATCCCGGCCCCTTGCTTTTTGCGTCCTACTTCTACGCGGCGATTTTGCTGATCGGTGGCATTGGCGGTATCTGGCTAGGAGGAGTGCTTGCTGACAAATTCGGTCCGGGCAAAAAATCTGCCTACGCCATCGTGCCTGCGGTCGCGTTTCTCGCCTCCTTGCCGTTTTTTTTTGTCGGCGTATTGGCTCCAAACCTCTGGATCGCGTTTCCTGCCTTTCTCGTATTGCAGGCGCTAAGCCTCGTCTGGCCTGGGCCAGTGCTCTCTGCGTTCCAGCATCTCGTTGCGCCGAATATGCGGGCGACAGCGTCTGCGATATTTCTGTTCATCAATAATCTGATCGGCATCGGGCTTGGCAATCTAGCGATTGGCGCGATCTCGGACGGCTTTCAAACGCAATTCGGCGATGAGTCCCTGCGTTATGCGATTCTGTCGGGCGGGGTTTTCTACATCGTTGCGGCGGTGATGTTCATTTTCACGGCGCCGCGGCTAAAAAAGGATTGGGCCTGACTTAAGTGTGAGCCATTAACCGGTCAATTTCGCTTTCCATTAACGGTCATTATGTTGATGCGTGCAGGAATAATCACCGCCAGACAGACTGCTTACTATAGCTCAATATTACGACGGAAATCAGAGCGATGGCGAGCAAAGGCATTATGCTCACGATGACGTCGTCGGCGCTTTTGCCGCCTTGCAATAGGTAACCCACAGTCAAAGGGCCGACGATAGCGCCGAGCCGGCCGGCGGCTAGCGCGGCGCCGCCGCCAATCCCTCTTGCAGATTCCGGATAAAAACTTGGAGTGATTGCATAAAGAGCGGTCTGCGCGCCGATAATACATGCGCCGCAGAGCGCGGCGACCACATACATGACAGACGGCGTAGCCGTTTGAGCGAAGAGGATAAAACCCAATAATAAGAGAATATACGCAGCCGCAAGCGGAACTCTAAAGCCCATCGCATCAACAATACGTCCAAGCGCGAGAACGCCAATTATACTGCCCACGTTGAACCAAAAGGCCGCAGCGGCGCCAATAGACTTATCAAAACCTTTCTCAGCGACGAGCGTGGGCAGCCAGTTGAGAAAGAGATAGACAACAAGAAGGGCGATGGCGGTGCATAGCCATATGTTGACTGTCATGAAAGCGCGCCCCTCTCCAAAAAGAGCGCTTAAAAGATGAATTTTTGGAGCGTTTGTTTCCTTTTTCACAGGCGAAGTTTCCGGCATGAAAAACCACATGATTGGCGCCAATATCAAAGGTGTGATGCCGCCGAGAATGAATATTTCCTGCCAGCTTATGGTGTCATGCACAGCCACGAGCGCTGCGGCGATAAGAGCGCCGACGGGAAATCCACACATCATTAACGCGCCAACCTTCGCTCGATCACGCTTTTCGGTAATGTCGGTCGAAATCGCTATGACATTTGGCATCACCATGCCAACGCCTAAGCCAGTCACGCCGCGTGCTGTGGCGAGCGTTATGACATCATGAGCGAACAGCGTTGCGAGAGTAGCGAGTGCGAAAATCAGGACGCCTGCTGTCAAAACTGGTCTCCGACCGAGGTGATCGGCACAGGCGCCGCCAAGAAAAGCGCCTAACATGAGCCCGGCCATTGTCGCGCTGACAGCTATGCCAATCTCTTCTTTGGAGAGGCCAAGCGCTGGGGCCATAATGGGAATAGCGACGCCAATCGCTTGTAAATCATAGCCTTCTAGGACAGTTACAAAAAAACAGAGTGTAATGATCAGCCAGCGCTGCGAGGCGGATTGTTCCTCGGGCATTGTTTCCTCATTTCTAAAGAGTGGTGAGCGTGTTTTGTTTAACGATCACGATATTCGTTTCCGTTTCGCTTATTTACTCGGCGGCTCTTCCAGTCTCTGAATATTCCAATAATGCGTCCGCATGTTTATCTGATGACGCCTATCTCTTTGAGTCGGTCTATTCGATCTGACGCAAGTCCAAAATCGGCCAGAATTTCTGCAGTATGCTCGCCTATCATGGGGGCTCGGTTCCTGACGCCGCCAGGTGTGTTGCTAAGCTTGATTGGCGTATTGGAAATCTTCACCTGCAACTCCGTTCCAGGTTGTTCGACTTCGACAAGCATATTGCGTGCAGTAAAGTGAGAATCCTCGAAGATCTCCTTGGCGGTGTAGACCGGTCCAAAGGGTATGATGCCGCCGAATACAGTCTTGAGTTCTTCTTTGGTGCGTTTGTTAGTGAACTCAGAAATCACCTCGCGCAAAAACTCCTGGTTATTTGCGCGAGCTTCCTCTGTAGAGCAGCGTTCGTCGTCAATGAGTTCAGGTCGGCCCATGACCTCACAGAGCTGCTTCCATAAAGGGTTATGGGGCGCCGCGATTACGATGCAGCCGTCTTTTGCTGGAAAAGTATCAAAAGGAGCGAGTCCGCGCATGCGGTTGCCAATGGCGAAAGGGGATTCACCCATATAGCCGTATACTGCAGTTACAAGCTCGCACAAGGCGAGGACGCAATCGACCATGGCGATATCTACATATTGGCCTTCGCCAGTTTCGCGGGCGTTCCATAAGGCGGTCAATGTTCCCATGGCCGCGAAGAGGCCGGAGACAGTGTCGCCGGGGCCGCCGCCGACCTTGGTCGGAGTGTTCTTATCGGGGCCTGTTATGCCCATCCAGCCGCCCATGGCTTGCGCGACTATGTCAAAAGAGGGCCACATCTTGTAAGGGCTTTCGCCGCCAGCAGAGTCGCCAAAGCCTCGGATTGAGGTATAGACAAGGCGCGGATTAATCTTTTTCAGGTCTTCATAGCCAAGGCCCATTTTATCGAGTACGCCGGCCCGGAAGTTTTCGATGACTGCATCGCTGGACGCAACGAGTTCCTTGAACAGCGCGCGGCCTTCATCGTTTTTCAAATCAATAGCGATGCTTCTTTTGTTACGGTTGCAGGATTGAAATACCCCGCCATAGGCGCGGAGATTGTCGTCGGCTGCGAAAGGCCCGACTTTCCGGAAAAAGTCACCCGTTAGTGGTTCGATTTTAATAACGTCCGCCCCCTGATCGGCGAGCACCTGGGCGCAAAAGGGACCGGCTAAGGCGTGGGAAACGTCCAGTATGCGA
>JAUHYK010000069.1 GCA_030426465.1 Alphaproteobacteria bacterium | reverse complement strand
TCGAAATGAAGCTTCGCCAGCTCGTCAAACTGCGCGAAACTTGCCTTCAGGCGTTTGTCGAAACCGTCGGGCACGCCCTGCGCCCAGAAGATCGGGCTGTATAGATAGGCGTCGATATAATCGGCATGCCAAGCAACGGCGGTCGCCGCTTCGCGACTGAAGCCAAGCCCCGGGAACACCTGCTGCATCTGGTCGTCAGTGATGACGCGGTCGCCGGCGAGCGCGCGATAGGTAATGTCAAAGTGATGAAATGGACGGCCACTTAACAAGTCCTCGCCGCTATAGGCGAAAGCCTTTCCCAGTGTGAGGCTCAACAAAAGCGCCATCCCGGAAAGGGCTATTTTTGACAAATTCATGCTCGCTCCCCAACGAAATTTCGATGCGGAAGCTAGAGCAAAGGAAAATTATTGCAACGCAAATCGGGTGGATCGTCTGGAATCTATCGGCGAACCATTATCCGTTCACATCATTTCCATAACTGGCGAATCAGAAAGAACAGTGACGGCGAATTATCCGCTAACAGTGGAATGCGCTAATCCCGAACGCTTTTTGTCAGGTAGTGATCAACGACATTGCGCCCCACCTTTGAGCCGAGCTGTATTCCCTCAACGGAATCATATCGAAAATGGATGCCGAGATAGACCCGTGACAACCCGCATTCTTCGGCGGCGTCCGAGAACCGGTCAAAACTACGCTCCTGCGGGTGCATTTCAATTTTGCCTGACATAGGCCCCGCTATGTCCACCATAGGCGTTCGCATGGTGAAGGCGTAATCATCGCCAAACACATCTTCAAACGCCGTCATCGCCGCGGCGCAAGCGGCGCCATGGGCGGACGGATAGGACGGGAATGCATAAGTGTGGCGATGGGTGTTTGTCCATGTAAGCTCAGGCTCCGTGTCGGGGTTCTCGTCATTCGCCGCCCACCGGATCGCCGTATAAGGCCGCCAGTGATTGTAAAAGAACTTGTTGTCGAAGACGCTCACATAGGCGTCGAAGATGTTCATATTCACCAAAGCAAAAAGGCGCGACGACTGAGTGAGATCCAGGTTTTCCCTAAGCGCGAGATCGCGCGCCAGACGGTTGTGAGAATCCTCTGCAAAGTCTTTCCACCATAAAGCGAGATGGGTTTGATCTGCCGTGCGGGTCATGCTCTGGAACCGGCCAACCTCTTTGACTTCATTATAGGCGCGCATATAGGCGTCGCTTTTGATGTCAGGCGGCGGCGGCGCGCGAAACTGGTCCGGCGATGTCAGTGCAAATCCCTTCGCCTGCGCCCAGCCCGCGCCAAAGATAAAACCTTCCGGCGTGCCGCTGTGTTCATTGAATTCCGCATAAACCCCGGGGGCCATGGGATGCCAGCGATATTCCGCCTCGCCGTCCCAGCCGTCGCCGGCGCGCTTTTGCATCATCGCGTTCGCGGCCGCTTCGCCGGCCTCAACCCCTGCGCTTTTTGCAGCGCCGTCCGGAACGCTCGCTAGCCATTTATCGCGCAGCGCCGCAAGCGCGTCACGCTGATCCGAATACTGATCAATGGCGACCCTGAACGCCGCCTCGGCCGCCGCGGCGACGGGATCGGCGTTCACTACGGCGCTCTCAAGCGCATAAGGCTTATAGCGGCCGTCAATAGCGCTCAAAGCATCATGCATGGCGATATGCATCATCGCTGCGGCCCTGACGCCTTTCAGTGTCAAAAACCCGTCTTCCTCGCTCGCAATATCGAGGAGCGTCTCGTTCCACTCAACCGCCAGGCTCGCCGCATCGGACGCCCCCATAGCGTGAGACGGGCGCGCGCACGCCGCCGCGAAGAAACACCAGATCGCCAGACAAAGAATACGCATCTTGTTGTCCCCCTGCCGCCTCTTCGAAAAAATAGCTTCACGGGGCCCCGCAATATACTATTATTTCTGTAGCAATTTACCGTGAGCCCAATGGCGACTTCGTCGAATGCGAATTCCAGCTATGGCCAATATTGTCCGCTGGCGCTGGCGGCGGAATTGCTTTGCCGGCGCTGGACCATTCTGGTGATCAGCCGCGTCATCGACGGTTGCGAGACATTCAGCGAAATCCATCGCGGCGTCCCGCGCATTTCACCCTCTCTCTTGTCCACACGCCTGTCCGAGCTTGAAGACGCCGGTCTGGTGAAACGTGTGAAACGCCGGAACGGAACAGAAAAATATTATTATGAACTGACGGAAGCGGGCCGCGATCTCGAAGACCTCATCATGCAAATGGCGGTCTGGGGCCAGAAATGGTCGCGCGATATGGAGAATGACGATCTCGATCCGGGGTTTCTTGCATGGAGCATGCATACGCGGATCAATATCGACGCCATGCCGCCGGGGCGCACAGTGATGCAGTTCGATTTTTCTGGCGCGCCAGCCGACTGCCGCCGGTTCTGGCTCGTTTGCGATCACGGCGCGGTCGATATGTGCCTGAAGGACCCAGGCTACGATCCGGACTTGTTTATCGAGGCGGATTTACGCCTTTTCACTGAAACATGGCGCGGGTTCAGGGACCTCAAGGCTGAAATCAGGGCGCGGCGCATCCGGCTGAGCGGCCCCAAAGAGTTGAGGCAAGCCTTTCCCACCTGGCTGATGCTGAGCGGATTGGCTCCCTTTGATCGCCAGCGCGACGGCCCGGAAAAACGCATCGCCGCAAAGTGTAAACGACGCACGCCCTGACATACATCGCATCGGCGTCCGTTCCCACTGGTCACACCGGTTCAGCAGTGACCGATAGGTCAAGACGATCGTTAAAATTTTTCGGACCAAATTCGCGCAGCTTTTATCTTGACCGTCATAATGCGGAAGAAACAGGCGCAGGGCGGCGCCGCGCCTTTACACCATGAGACGGTCTGATGTCCGAGAGCCACGCCGTATCCGGCGATGAAGAGATAAACTGGTTTTGGGAAGAAATGGAAGGCGACGTCCTCGCGACGCTCACCGCTGACCAGCGCATTGCTATTGAAAACGCCGTCAGAAAATCCGCCGCCCACGCCCAGCCCGCTGACATGCGGATTTATCTCGGAAAATATTTCGTTCGCATCATCGCCGGCAAGGAACGCCGCAATAAAGCCCGGCAAAAACAGGATTTGAAGAATAACCCTTTCTTCGCATCCAAAAATATTCCTGTACTGATTATCTTCTCGATCTTCTGGATTCCGTCAGTGCTTTATATTTTCGCGTTTCTCAAAAGCGTTCTGAAGAACCTGATCTCATAATCCGGCGCCCGGCAATCGCAATCCACGCGCCAGCCTGGATTAAACCCGCCTCAAAACTTGAACAGCTTTTCCGCTTCCGACCGAGTATCCCCGCGGTCGGTCTTTGCTTTTTCGCAGCGGAGTATCTCGGCCTTGAGGGCGTCGATGCGCTCATCAAGATCGCTGACAGAAAGGGCGTAGAGGTCCTGTTTCGCCAAAAACCCCAGCGACAGGTCGGGTTTTTCGTTGAGCGGCTGATCGTCCATGACGGAACCTCCCCTTATAAGTGGATGCGCACTTTGCGAAATCACGCGGCTTAAGGCAACAATGGCGGAAAACAGGGAGTAAATCCAATGGCCGACGCCCTTCCCGAAACGATGCAGGCAATTGAAATCACCGAATTTGGCGGCCCCGAAGTGCTCAAACCCACGGAGCGGCCGGTTCCACGCCCGGAAGGCAATGAGGTGCTAATCCGCGTTGCAGCGGCTGGCGTCAACCGGCCGGAGGTGCTCCAGCGAAAGGGTATGTATCCGCCGCCGCCGGGCGCCAGCGATCTGCCCGGCCTTGAATGCGCTGGCGAAGTGGCGGCTGTGGGGCCCGACGTCAAGGACTGGAAACCGGGCGAGCGTGTCTGCGCGCTTTTGACCGGCGGCGGTTATGCGCAATACGCCATCGCTGACGCGGGCTCATGCCTGCCTGTGCCGAAGAACATAACCCTTGAGGAAGCGGCGGGCCTGCCCGAAACAGTGTTCACGGTCTGGGCGAATGTATTTGATGACGCTCAACTTAAAAGCGGCGAGACTCTGCTTATTCATGGCGGGACGAGCGGCATCGGTGTGACGGCGATCGCCCTTGGTAAAGCCTTCGGCGCAAAAGTTATCGCCACTTGCGGCGCGAAAGAAAAATGCGACACGGCGCTGAAGATCGGCGCCGATGCGGCTTATCTTTATGACAAAGACGATTGGGATGGAGAGATCGCCAAATCCGGCGGCGCTGATGTGGCGCTCGACATGGCCGGCGGCGATTTCGTCAAACGCAATCTCTCCTGCCTCAATTTCGGCGGACGCCATGTCTCCATCGCCATGCTTCGCGGCGCCGAAGCGGAAATCAATATTTTCGTGATCATGCAACGGCGGCTGCGCCTCACCGGGTCGACGATGAAGTCGCGGCCCTTCGCGGAGAAGGCCCGCCTCGCAGCCGGCATCCGGGCGAAGGTTTGGCCCAAACTCGAAAGCGGCGATTTCAGGCCGGTGATCGACAAGGTCTTCCCGCTCGCCGATGCGGCGGAGGCCCACAAGCGCATGGAAGCCGGGGCCCATATGGGAAAAATCCTCCTGAAGGCGCCCTAAGGGGCTGTTTTTCAGCGTTTTCGGCGAAAATCCGCCTTTAGCCCGGCCTGAAAACGCCATCGGCTCCTTGGCGCGAGGCCCCAAACGGTTTATATGCCCCGGCAATCGCGTTACTCGCGTCGCTTTCCCCGAAAATCCGGCGGTTAGCGCGGCTTCCCGGGAGGGAGGCCGCCGCCGAAGGCTTTTTGGATAACCTTACGGAGACATGACATGGCCGACCGTCCGCTGATGCCGATCGCAACCGCCGTCTGGCTGATCGACAACACGTCTTTGAGCTTTGACCAGATCGCTGATTTCTGCGGCCTGCACCCCTTGCAGGTGAAAGGCATCGCTGACGGCGACGTGGCGGCGGGCGTGCGCGGCATCGACCCGATCACAAACCACCAGCTTAACCGCGAGGAAATCGACAAGGGCGAAGCAGACGAAGCCTACCGGCTGAAACTGTCGCGGCCGAAAACCATTGTTGCGGACAAACCGCGCAAGGGACCGCGCTACACCCCCGTTTCCAAGCGCCAGAACCGCCCCGACGCCATCGCCTGGGTTGTGCGCAATCACCCGGAAATCTCCGACGCGCAAATCGCAAAACTGCTCGGCACGACGAAAACGACGATTACCTCAGTGCGCGACCGCTCACACTGGAACACCGCAAATCTTGAACCGCGTGATCCGGTCGGTCTTGGCCTATGCTCGCAAATGGATCTCGACGCCGTTGTCCGCAAGGCGGCCGCCAAACGCGCCAAGATGCTGAAAGACCAGCCGGAGCTTGACGCCGGCCCGTCGCTGGAGCCGGTCGAGACAACGCTCGCCGAAGACGAAGCCAGTGAGGCAAAGGAAAAGAAAGTCGATCTCGCCAATGTCTTCGCCGACTTCACCGGAAACACCGACGACGACAGCGACGAGAGCTAGGACTTTTTCTTCTTGGCGCCGCTGGCGTTCGCCGCGAGTTTGCCGCCGTCAACATAGACGGTCTGGCCGGTGACGTAGGACGCAGCGTCGCTGGCGAGGAAAAACACCACTTCGGCGACCTCATCGGGGTCGCCGATGCGTTTCAGAGGGGTCGCCTCGCGCTCACCCTCGCGCTCGCCCTCTTCAAGATCGCCTTTAATGGCGCCGACGCCCACCAGATTGGCGCGTACCCCATGGGGCGACATGGCGATCGCCACCGCCTTGGTGAGCTGGTGGAGCCCGCCTTGGGAGGTTGCAAAGGCCACATGATCGGCCGCCGCCGTCACCGCCTCGACCGAGCCGATATTGACGATGACGCCGGGCGAGTTCTGGTCCGCCTCCCCGCTGTCGAGGCGCTTCACGAATTGCTTCGCCACCGCCTGGTTGATCAGAAACGCACCGCGAATATTCGACGCGACGATGCGGTCGAAATCATCCTCGCTGGTCTGCAGGAACGGTGCAGAAAACTGCGCCATGACGGTGTGGGCCAGCACATCGATGCCGCCATAATTGTCGAGCGCCTCAGCGATAACATTATGCACATCAAGACGCTTGGTCATGTCGGCGTGAACGAACGCAGCTTCAGCGCCGCCCTCACATAAAAGCTTTGTAAATTCCTTGCCGGCCTCTTCTTCCGGATCCGCCAGCAACAACTTGTCGCCATTCGCCGCAAACCGCCGTGCGCAAGCCGCGCCGACGCCGCGCGCCGCGCCGGTTATGATGACAGTTCTCTGGCCCATAAAGGCGGCTCCTTAAAAAAACTGACGGCGCACGTCTGGTGCGCCGCAGCTTTATGCAGAAAGTAAGTTTCAAAATTTGTTTCGTCGCCGCCTCTTTCCAGGAGACGGCAGCGAGTCCGTCAATTCAGTTTGTTCTGTATCCGGAGTTCTTCAAGTTGATCCTTGATTTTAAGTTTTTGGCGTTTCAGCTCCACAACATGCATCTCATCGTAACCGGGAGTTTTGGTTTCGGCGTTAATAGCCGCCTCCAGCTCCTGGTGCCGCCTGTTGAGCGTTTCCATGTGAGCTTTTATCGCCATAATCGGCCTCCTTTGTTGGGAAATGACACCGTCTATATAAGCATAAAAAGCCCGTCCCTGTCACGGCTTCTTGGATTAACAGCGGTTAGCCGAATTTGTTGGCGGTATGTTCACCAATACGCTATGGAATAATAGACAAGATATTGAGTTCGCTATGAAAACGACCCGCAAACTGGTTATCGGCGTAACGGGCGCGTCCGGCGCGGTTTACGCTCGCCGGGCGCTCGAAGCGCTCCGAGAAACCGATGTGGAGACTCACCTGATTTTGAGCAAGGCGAGCGAGATGACGATTCGCTACGAGCTCGATCAATCGGCGGCGGATTTCGCTGCACTCGCGGATTATCGTTACGCCATCGGCGATGTTGGCGCCCCGGTCTCCTCCGGCTCTTTCAAGACTCTTGGCATGCTGATCGCGCCCTGTTCGGTGAAGACCATGTCGGAGATTGCAACCGGCGTGACGGGAACGCTGTTGTCGCGCGCCGCCGATGTCGTGTTGAAAGAACAGCGCAAGCTTGTGTTGATGGTGCGCGAAACGCCGTTTCATCTCGGGCATCTTCGCACCATGACGCAACTTGCAGAAATGGGCGCGGTGATCGCGCCGCCGCTTCCCGCTTTTTACGCCGAACCGCAAAGCGTTGATAATCTGGTCGATCAGTCTGTGGGCCGCGCGCTCGATCTCTTCGGCATTGAAACATCTCTGGTCAAGCGCTGGGGGGAAGATCTCGAAAAAGGAAAACGCGGATGAGCAAGCCGAAGGGACACCGGTTCTGGGTTTGGTCACTTAACACCTATGAACTGCCGGGCGTCAAAAACCGCCTCATCTATCTTCAGGACGATTTCGGTTTTGATGTTAATCTCGCGCTCTGGTGCGTCTGGCGCGCGAGCGAAGGCGAAAAGTTGAACGAGGATGCATTGCGCGCCGCCATCCGCGCGACAACCGAATGGGCCGAAGGCGTTGTCGAGCCCTTGCGCGAGGCGCGCATTAACGCCCATGAGATCGGCCCTGCGGAGTTCTACAATTTACTCAAGGAAGTCGAGCTGGCTTCCGAACATCACGAACAGAATATTCTGTTCAAACTCTCCCGCCCCGCAACGCCCATGGAGCATGAGCCCATGCTGGCGGCGGCCAGAGACAATATCGCGCTTTACGCCAGCCTGATGGATGCGCCGCGCCGCGACGGCTTCTCAAGCGCATTGCTTCGCGACCTGATCGACCATATTTTCCCGGGCGAAAACCAAAAGGCGGCGGGGTAGTCATCATGAGCGACGGCGAAGAAGAAAACGGCCGGCCGGAGCGGCCCATCCCCGCAGCGTCGCTGAACGCCGACCTCCTTGGCCGGAAGAGATTTGCAGCCAATGACAAGGATTTCGACGGCGCCAATGACGAGGCCATGTCCATCCGGCTCGCCATGGTCGAACAGGAACATCGCGATCTCGACGCGGCGATCACATCCCTCGAGATGAATTCGCCCTATGAGAGGCTCACCATCGCCCGGCTGAAAAAGAAAAAACTGGCGCTGAAAGACCTGATCCAGGAGATCAAGGATTCCATGCTGCCGGATATTATCGCTTAAACTCCGTTGGAGGGCTGAAACCAATTGGGGGAATAAATGCGCCTTGAACTTATGCTCGCCGCTATCGGCTTTGGCGTTTGCGCCTGCACACCGTCATCAGAACCGGACGCGGCAAGCGAGCAAGCAAACGCGACGGAAGAAGCAAGCGATCCCCATTGGGCTTTTGCGGACGGAGAGTTTTTTCCCGTCGACCGCACTCTCCACCGCCCCGAGGACGGCGTCGCGCTGTCTGATGGAAGGTTGCTCGTCGCCGACCGGGCAAACGGATTGATTGCGCTTTCACCAGATGGATCGCACCGGCCATTCGGAAATTTTGCTGCGGCCGGATTTGAATATGCACCGCCTGAAAAGAACGCCGGCCCCAACGGGGTCGCCTTCGAACCGGATGGCGAACATGTGCTGGTCGCCGACGTCTTCACGGGCGCCATTTACCGCGTGGATGTGGCAGCGGAGACGACCGAGCTCATCTACACGCATGACTATGGCGTCAACACAGTTCTTGCGGACTCAACCGGCGCGATCTGGTTCACGCAATCCACCGAAAACAATGGACCGGAATCGGAGGCAAGATTGTTTGCCGCCCTCGACGCGCCTTTCGCAGATGGCGGTCTGTTCCGGCTGGCGCCGAACGCTGACGGCGAGACGCACGCTGAATTAAAAGTCGACGGGCTCGACTTCGCCAATGGCTTCGTCATTGACGAGACCCGCGGCGAAATTTTCGTCGCCGAAACCGTGGGCGGCCGCATCAACGGTTTTACAGTTTCGTTCGACACTGGCGAGATTTCCGAGCGGCGCCTTGTTGCGAACATTCTCGGGCCAGACAATATCGAAATGGACGAAAGCGGACAATTGTGGATCGCCTCCCCGATCGGCAATGAAGTCTTGCTTGTTGATCCGGAAACGGGCGCCGCACGGTCAGTGTTTCATCCCCAAAGCAACGAGGGCGACGCGATCATTGCCGAATGGCGCCGCCGCAGCGAAACCGGCGAGTCGCTAATGGAATTGATGGGACCGGATATATGGGGACCGATGCCAGGATTTATCACGGGCGTTATCCTGACGCCTGACGGCGGACCTGTTTACATTTCAGGCCTTGGCGACGCTTTGCTAAAGCTGGAGCGTTAAGCCGCGCCCTTGTTTAACTTAGACTCTGCCTAGCCGCTATTTTTGCGCGCCTTGACCTCATACATGGCCGTGTCAGCGCGCTCCATGGCTTCGTCCGCTGACAGCCCCTTGGCGATTTCAACGACGCCGCAGGAGACATGCGCGACAAAGGCGCTGTCTTTCCACGCCACCGGCTGTGCGGAAACCGCGGAGGTGAGATGCGCAGCCTTTATCTCCGCCGTTTGCTGATCGGCCTGCGTTAACAGCACGCCAAACTCATCGCCGCCAAGACGGCCCACCGCATCGGTCTGGCGCACATTCGCCGTCAATGCATTCGCCACATGGGCCAGCGCCGCATCGCCCGCGCCATGGCCCATCTGGTCATTGATCTTTTTGAGATCATTGAGGTCGACAAAAACCAGACTCGCTTTCATGTCGTAACGGTCGATCATGGCGAGCGCCCGGTCGAGTTCACGCACAAAAGCCCGGCGGTTGTAGATATCGAGCATGGGATCGCTGTCGGCGAGACGCTCAAGCTCACTGATGCGCTCCTGCGACCAGGTGAGCTGATCGCGCAGGCTCTGTACCTCCTGCATCAGCGATGTCAGCGCTTCACGCACGCGCGGCGTCAGCTCGGCGTCCGGCACCCCCGCCAACATTATCTTGTCCGACGGCGCGGCTGAATTCGCCGCCGTGGACGGCGCTGCTGCGCCGATCCCGCGCTTGCGATCGATCCGGCTCGCCCCCGGCGTTTTTGGCGCGTCGCCAATCTTCATGGTTCCCTCCCGCGTCAGGCGCGCCGAGCGCCTGCGCCCGCAACTCGTCTCCCCAACCCGATTGATTAACCTGATTGGCCCCTTCCCGCCAGTAAGCCCGATTCGTGCTTTGACGCGCAAGATTCCCACTCATTAGCCAAGCTATTCCGGGGCTTTAGGGCGCCTTGTCGCTTTGGCGCGCGGACCGCTCGCTTCACCGAATGGCCCTTGTGACAAAGGTCGCGCAGCCCCAGTTTGGGTGAGCGGAAAGGTCGTACGAAGTCCCCTTCGAAAAACGCGACCAGCTCCCGCGTCCGGTGAGAGGAGGCGCTGGCTCTCGCGCCCCCGTCTAAGTGGCTGGCGTCTCCTCCTTCCGGACCCTGTTTTCCTTGCGCCTATGCCGACGCCTGCTATAAGCCCCGCTTTTCAGAAGCCGGAGACACTTCATGGCGGGCGCGACCCAATCCCCAACAGTCGGCATCATCATGGGCTCGCGCTCTGACTGGCCGGTGATGACCCGCGCCGCTGAAATGCTGGATGCGCTGGGCGTCGCCTATGAGACCAAAATCGTTTCGGCCCACCGCACCCCCGACCGGCTCTATGACTATGCGAAAGGCGCGAAGGCCCGCGGCCTGAAAGTCGTCATCGCCGGCGCCGGCGGCGCCGCGCATCTGCCGGGCATGGCCGCGTCCATGACGCCGCTCCCGGTTATCGGCGTGCCGGTGCAGTCAAAAGCCCTCAAGGGCCTCGACAGCCTCCTGTCGATTGTCCAGATGCCGGCGGGCGTGCCGGTCGCGACCGTCGCCATCGGTGAAGCCGGCGCCGCAAATGCGGGTCTCCTCGCCGCCTCGATCCTCGCCACCAGCGATGACGCCCTCGCCGGCCGTCTCGACAAATGGCGCGCGGCCCAAACATCAAGCGTCGCCGAAACCGTGGAAGACTCACAAGCGCGATGATCGTTGAACCGAACGGCACGATCGGAATTCTCGGCGGCGGCCAGCTTGGTCGGATGCTGGCAACGGCGGCGGCTGAACTCGGGCTCAAGACCATCATCTACTGCCCGGAACAAACCGCGCCCGCCTTCGATGTCGCGTCGGATCACATTATTGCATCCTACACAGATGAAACCGCGCTGAAGCAGCTTGCGGATGCGGCTGACGCAATCACCTATGAATTCGAGAATGTGCCGGTCGAGGCGGTGAATTTTCTCACTACTCTTGGGGCCATTGTGCGCCCCGGCGCAAAAGCGCTCTCCATGGCGCAGGACCGCCTTTACGAGAAAGAGTTCGTCAACAAGATCGGCGCGGCGACCGCCGCCTATCATCCGGTGGACGATCTCGCTTCCCTGAAAGCGGGCCTCGATAAAGTCGGGCGCCCGGCGATCCTGAAAACCCGCCGCCTTGGCTATGACGGCAAAGGCCAGACACGCATCACAACCGAAGATGCAGACCTTTCAGGCGCCTATGAAAAAGCGATCGCCTTCGCGTGGGATGAAGTCGGCGCCGCGCCCTCCATCCTTGAAGGCTTTGTCCCCTTTGTGTGCGAGATTTCGATCATCGGCGCGCGCGGCGCGAACGGCGATGTGAAACTCTATGATCCCGCGCAGAATATGCACAGGAACGGCATTCTCGCGACCTCTACCCTTCCCGCAAAAGTCAGCGAAGAAACAGCGGACAAGGCCCGCGCCGTTGCACGCAAAATGCTCGACGAACTCGATTATGTCGGCGTTATCGGCGTTGAGTTCTTCGTGCTCGAAAGCGGCGATGTAATCGTCAATGAATATGCGCCGCGCGTCCATAATTCGGGCCACTGGACACAGGACGCCTGCGCCATCTCCCAGTTCGAACAACATATCCGCGCCGTCGCCGGCTGGCCGCTGGGCGATCCTGCGCGCCATTCAAATGCAGTGATGGAAAATCTTATCGGCGATGACGTGCATCAATGGCGCGCGCTTGCCGCCGAGCCGCAAATCGCCATCCACCTTTACGGCAAGCGCGAGGCGCGCCCTGGCCGCAAGATGGGTCATGTGACGCGGATCACCGCGCGCAAATAGCGCGCCAACCCTCATCAACCAAACGTGATGGAACTGTGCGCGGCGTCACTGCACGCCGCCATAGTATGACCATACTTGCGGCACACCCTTTCAACATCGGGGCGAATGTTAGGCGCAGGATCAACTGAAGAGACCAGATCAGGTTCAGTAGAAAGGTAGCATCGCCATGGCCGCAACACCCAAAGCCGTTTCATTGCCGTTTTACCCGGCCCCATCGCCATCCCGCATTGGCGCGACGCATTCTCACTATACATTCGCTGCATTGCGTAAATTCGTGCAAGGCGTGGGTTCAGCGCTTCTCGTTTTCAATGGCGCAGGCGCGATCACCAGCCCGACCGCAGCGGCGACGCCCGCAATGGCTGACTTTTCATCGATCGAAGGCATGCTCGCGACTTTGATGCAGGGAGAATATGCCGGTCTTGCGCAGATTGGCGCGGCCGCCTTCATCTTTCTTGCCGCGGGGCAATGCATCGCGCGGTTCGCAGGGCTCGCCGTCGCCGGCGTGGCGCTCTTTCTTTATTATCAAGGCGTCACGATGGAAGATGTGCTGACCTTCGCCAACCACTTCACCGAGCGCCTTGGCGCCGCCAGCAATGCGTTTCTGACCGCGGAAGTAAGTTAGGATATCTTTACGCCGTTCCCGGCGTCCAACCGGGCGGATCGCTCGCCGGAAAACTTTCGTCGAGCGCTTCGTCTACTTCCGCCTCATCCCAGTAAGCGTCGTCTTTCCCGGCAGGCGGCGCCGGATAGCGCAATCGCGCGAGCCATTCGACTGGTTTCGCGGGATCGATATTCAGATCACGGAGCTTTCCTTTAACCTTCTCGATCTGCATCACATTGTCGATGCGCGCCGCGAGAAACGCTTTGGTCGACGTCTCCCCGTCACTGTCATCGCCGAGCCAGTGCGTAAGCGTCGTGAGCCAGACGCCGGTGAGCGTCGCGCGCTTTGTATAAAAATTGAAATCCGTCGATGTGTCCTTGAGGCCGCGCCAGATCGCATCCGCCGTCTTCCAGGCGAGTTCCGCGCCGAGTGTCCCGTAGATCGGTAAGGCCAAGGCCGCCGCCGCGCGCCGCGCCGCCTCCTTGTGGGGCCTGATCGCGTCGAGCCGCGCCTCAACCGCAAAGGAGACCTTCTCGCGGATCTTCAGTTCGTCAAAATCCGGCCCGGTCATCGCCGCGCTCATGGCGGCGTCCGCCTCCATCGACCATGCGCGCAAGACATCGCCGACGCCGCCGGGGAAAGCCGCCGCCGCCACCGCCGAATCCAGCTCCGCATCGCGCGTCGCATGGGCCAGCGCTGTTGCCGTCCATCCGTCAAAAACCACCCTGCCCAGCATGGCGTTGAGGATAGCCCGGCCTTCAACTTCAAACCCGCCTCTATGTCCTTGATTTTCAAGCACTTCGTCACCATCTATGGACTTAGCCAAAGGGGCCTCCCTTTTTTTGGCCGCTTGTTAAGGCTCGTGTAGACAATATAGGGCCCTTTTGGTATAGGCCCGAACGCCCCACCCCCTGCAGGAAACAGGCGGGCCGGGACTGGTTAGCAGGTTTTGCGTCGCGGCGGCCCCGTGGCGCTTTTATTTTCAAAGGAGGCTCAAGGCCTTGGTTCAAATTTTTGTCCGCGACAACAATGTCGAGCAGGCCCTTAAGGCGCTGAAGAAGAAGATGCAGCGTGAGGGCACCTTCCGGGAAATGAAACGCCGGAAATTTTACGAAAAACCGTCGGAAAAGAAGGCCCGCCAGAAAGCGGAAGCCGTTCGCCGCGCCCGCAAGCTCGTACGCAAGCGGTTGCAGCGCGAAGGTGGTCTTTAGGACCCTTGCATCTGCGCGCTTTTCTTAACGCGCGCGGCGGGGCATACTCCGACCGCTGAAACTTAATTTCCATCAGGGGTTTATGATGCGCTACCTTACGCTTCTTCTGGCTTTTGGCCTGTTCCTGTCTTCCTGCGAAACCATCAAAGGGGTCGGCCGCGACATCGAAAACACTGGCGAAGCCATCGACGACGCCGTGGACAAAGACTAACGATTTGCCTTGAAAATCCGCCTCTTAAGTGGGGTGTAAAAAGCCGGCGGCTGAAAAGCCCCGGCTTTTTTATTGGCCTGAAGGCGGCTTTATCCGCCCCGGCACCATGAATCGGCGAACTTTTCCCCAAACCGGCTGTAAGTGAGGCGAATCGGCCATCGTCACCGAAAAATAAGCGTTCTGCCCCATTCTGGCCGGGTTCAGCCTACAGCTTTGGCTGGCCTTGCAGGTTTGGTCCGCTAAAATGCGAGGCGTCTTGGTGTTGAGTCGGCATCCAGTCGGCAGGGGCCGGATAATGCGGGCGAGGATTGCGGGTCAGAAATTGCGGGAATGCGGCCAACGAGGGGTTGAGCGCGCTAGCGGGTTGGGGATCAGATGCGAAAACATCATTGCGGGGACCGGACGATGAGTAGAAACGAAGGTCGGCGCAGCGTTCGTCCGGCAAGGCGCGCTGCGGCGCTCGCTTTCATTTTGTCAGGTAGTCTGGCGCTGACGGGCCCTGCGCTGGCGCAACGCCAGATCGACGACCCAAATCTCAGCCCGATGCTCTTCGGCCCCACCAACAAGGAAGAGCGCGACAAACTCCGTCAGGATCAGCGCGATCAGGAAGAAGCCGCACTGATCAGCGCCGAACAGGACCGTGACGCCAACACGCTTGACGATCCGAAAGTCCGTCCGCTGATTTTTGGCGACGGCTATGACGATAATGACCCCGTCGCCGCGCGCGTGACGCTGGGCGAAAAAGACAACAATCGGGGCTTCTTCGGCGCCCTGAACTTCCTCATTCCGGAAGAGACAAACCTGTCGCTTGGCGTCGGCCCGATTTATAAGCCGGACTATTTCGGCTCGGACGATTACGAATTTAACGCCGACCCCCAAGTCTATGTGAAATTCCGCAACTTCGTCTTTCTTGACGATGACGGCGCCGATTTCGGCATTATCGGTTTCTCCCGGTTCCGCGCCGGCCCGTCGATCAAAATCCGCGGCCGCCGCGATCAGGATGAAAACCCCGCCCTCGCCGGTCTTGGCGATGTCGGCACGACGTTTGAAATGGGCGGCTTCGTTGCAACGAAGTTTCTCGACCGCTTCGCGTTCAAAGCCAAAGCGCGCCACGCGATCAAGACAGGCCACCACGGCACGGTGGTGGACGGTTATCTAACGGCGCTCTTGTTCCGCGCCGGACCGGTGTCGCTCGCAGCCGGCGGACAGGCGACCTGGGTCGATAACAAATTTGCCGACGCCTATTTCTCAATCTCGCCGGAACAGTCCGCGAATACCGGTGGACGCCTGGGCGTCTATGATGTCGATTCCGGTTTCCGTGACGTCGGCGGCAGCGTCAACGCCTATATCAATATCGGCGATCGCTGGTCGCTGAACCCCTACGCCACGTATCAATATGTTTTCCGTGACTATGCGCGTTCGCCAATCATCGCCGATTATGGCGACCGCAACCAGTTTACATTCGGCTTTCACATCATGCGCGAATTCACCTTTGGCGGCACCGGACAGTAATCCGCCCAACCTAATCAAGACAAAAAAAGCGGCGCTGCTTAGCGCCGCTTTTTTATAAGGCGCGTTCGATTTTATTCCGGCTTGCGGAATTTCAAGGTCATGCGGTCGCTTTCACCGATTTCCGCATTGTCCGGATTGGACGGCGGCAGGCGCCAGACCACATCGTCCGTCGTCGGACGGTCTGCGGGATTGGCGTTAATCTCGCTCGCTTCGACAAGCTCAAAGCCTGCGTCTTCAAAAAGCGAGATGATGTGCGACTGCTTCACATAGCCGGCGTTGCCCACCGCCCAGTCGTCAGGCATGTCTTCCTGCGCGCGATGTTGCACCACGCCGACAATGCCGCCGGGTTTCAGGACGTCATGCATGTCGGCGAGCGCTTCAGTGAAATATTTACCACCCTCAAGCCGGTTGAAATGATGGGCTGCGCGCATCATCAACACCACGTCGGCGGTTCCCTTCAGGCTGTCGGGCAGCGATCCAAGCTGGAAGGCGGCCGCTTCCGCGCCCTCTTCGCCTCGCACGGCGTCGACGGAGGCGATGTAGTCGGACACGAAGCTTTCCTTGCCCTTCAGATATTCTTCGCTTGAATAGCGGCCGCTGAATTTCGACCACATGTCGATGGAGTAATCGGCGCCAATAAGAACACCGTCGGGCCCGAGATAGGGAACCAGAATCTGGCCATACCAGCCCGGCTCGCCCGGCAGGGTGTCGACGACAGTCATGCCCGGCTCGACGCCGAAAAATTCAAGCGTTTCTTTCGGGTGGCGATATGGATAGCGCGCCTTCACATCGTCCGATTCGGCGGCCAGTACGGCGTCGAGCTTTTCCGACGCGGACATCGCGTCGTGCTCCATCTCGCCATGATCCATGTCATCGGCCGACGCCATCGTTTCATGCGATTCCGCTGGAGCCGCATCTGATGACGTTTCCTGCGAACATGCGGCAAGCGCGAGCGCGGCTGCGCCCAGCATCAGATATTTCATGATGTTTCCCCTGTATTTTTGCGGCCCAAGCCGCCCCGTATGCGCTCAGCAATCCCTCAAAGCGCCTTGACGATTTCTTCGCACATTTTCTTGGCGTCGCCGAATAACATCATTGTGTTGTCGCGGAAGAACAGCTCGTTCTGGACGCCCGCATAGCCCGACGCCATGGAGCGCTTGACGAACAGAACGGTTCCGGCGTTTTCAACATCGAGCACCGGCATACCGTAGATCGGCGAGGTCTTGTCGGTCTTCGCCGCCGGGTTGGTGACGTCATTGGCGCCGATGACGAAGGCGACGTCGGCGGTGCGGAATTCGGAGTTGATGTCTTCAAGCTCGAAGACCTCGTCATAGGGAACCTGCGCCTCGGCGAGGAGCACGTTCATATGCCCCGGCATCCGGCCCGCGACGGGGTGGATGGCGTATTTCACTTCGACGCCTTCGGATTTCAGCTTATCGGCCATTTCCTTCAGGGCGTGCTGGGCCTGCGCCACCGCCATGCCGTAGCCGGGCACGATAATCACCTTGTTGGCGTTCGACATGATGAAGGCCGCATCATCCGCAGAGCCCTGCTTGACCGGGCGGTCGTCATCGCCGCCGCCGGCCGGCCCCGCATCCTCACCGCCAAAGCCACCGAGAATAACCGAGATGAAGGAGCGGTTCATACCCTTGCACATGATGTAAGAAAGGATCGCGCCCGAAGACCCGACCAGCGCGCCGGTGATGATCAGCGCCATATTCTCCAGCGTGAAGCCGAGCGCCGCCGCCGCCCAGCCCGAATAGGAGTTGAGCATGGAGACAACCACCGGCATATCGGCGCCGCCAATCGGAATGATCAACAGGAAGCCAAGCACAAAGGCCGCAAGCGTCAACAGGAAGAACGTCGTCGCTGACTGTTCACCCGTCATCAGCATGCCGATAAAGAGCAGCATCAAAAGACCAATCCCGAGATTGATCGGGTGGCGCATGGGCAGCATGATCGGCTTGCCCGACATGTTGCCGTTCAGCTTTGCAAAGGCGATGATCGAACCGGAAAAGGTGATCGCGCCGATGGCGACGCCAAGGGACATCTCAAGGACAGAGCCCACATGGATATGTCCCGGCTCGCCAATATTGAAAGCGCGCGGCGCCAGAAACGCCGCCCAGGCGATCAACACCGCCGCGAGGCCAACGAGAGAATGGAACGCCGCCACAAGCTGGGGCATCGCCGTCATCGGGATCTTGCGCGCGATAAAGGCGCCTGGAAACGCGCCCGCGGCGATCGCCACCAGAACGAAAAACCAGGTGCTAATGCCTTTGTCTTCAAGCACGAAGAGCGTCGTCATGACGGCGATAAACATGCCGACCATGCCGAAACGATTGCCCTGCCGCGCCGTCTCGGGGCTCGACAGCCCGCGCAAGGCGAGGATGAAGAGGATGCCCGAAGCGACGTAAAGGAGCGCTGGGAGATTATCAGCCATACTTCGGCCCTACCGTTCTTTTTTCTTGTACATGGCGAGCATTCGCTGGGTCACCATAAAGCCGCCGAAAATGTTGACGCTGGCGAGCGCCACGGCGGCGAATCCAAAGAGCTTAGGCCAGAAACTGTTTGCGGACTCGGAGAGATCCGCACCAAGCGCAATCAACGCGCCAACGATGACGACAGAAGAGATTGCATTGGTCACGGACATCAGCGGCGTGTGCAACGCCGGCGTCACTGACCAGACCACGTAATAGCCGACGAAAATCGCCAGCAAGAAAATTGTCAGGAGAAAGACAAAATCGGAAATCGGGCTCGACGCCGCAATCAGCGCGAGCTGGTCGGCGATGTCGCGCGCCTGCGCTGCGGCTTGCGTCGCTGCGTCAGCATTGCCGCTGGCGTTGGCCGCCGCCGCTTCCGCCGCTTGCGCCGCCTGCTCTGCGGCCTTTGCGGCTTCTTCAACCTGTTCGCGTTTGTCGGCGGCCATCTGGCTCCTCCAAAGAATTAATCTTCATCCTCAGCGTCGGTCGTGTCTTCCGGCGCGTCTGCTGGCTCTGGTTCCGCTTCAAGAACCGGCTCGGCTTCTTCTTTCGCCGCGAACGCCTCATGCACCACGGCGCCGCCACGGGTCAGCGTGATCGCCTTGATGATCGCGTCTTCCGGATCGGCGTCGAGCGACTTCGTATCCTTGTCGAAGAAGGCGGCGATGAAATTATAGATGTTGCGCGCATAAAGGCTCGACGCATCCGCCGCCAGCCTGCCTGGCACGTTGTTGAAGCCGAGAATGGTGACGCCGCCAGTCTCAATCGCCTCACCCGCGCGCGACAACTCCACATTGCCGCCCGCCTCTACCGCTAGATCGACAATCACCGACCCCGGCTTCATGGATCGCACCATATCGGCGGAAACAAGCTGCGGCGCCGGGCGGCCGGGAATGAGCGCCGTCGTAATAACAATGTCCTGCTTGGCGATGTGGCCGGCGACAAACTCCGCCTGGCGTTTCTTGAAGTCTTCCGACATTTCCCGGGCGTAACCGCCTTCGGTTTCGGCTTCTTTCATCGCCTCTTCATCGACAGTGACGAAGGTCGCGCCGAGGGAGTTCACCTGTTCCTTGGCGGCGAAGCGGACATCGGTCGCGGACACAACGGCGCCAAGGCGGCGCGCGGTTGCAATCGCCTGAAGTCCAGCGACGCCGGCGCCCATGATGAAAACCTTGGCTGGCGCAATCGTACCCGCGGCTGTCATCATCATCGGCAGCGCGCGGCCATAATAGGCCGCAGCGTCGATAACCGCCTTGTAGCCCGCAAGGTTTGACTGCGAGGAGAGAACATCCATGGATTGCGCGCGGGTGATGCGCGGCATCAGCTCCATCGCCATGGCGTCGACGCCAAGCCGCGCATAGGCCGCAACAGAATCCGGGTCTTTATAGGCGGAAAGGATCGCGATAAGTTTGGAGCCGCGGCCAAAGACGCGCAGCTCTTCGGATGACGGCGCAAGGACTTTGAGAATAACGTCCGCGCCTTGTGCGGCGTCCGCAGCGCTTGGGCTGATCGAGGCGCCGGCCGACTGATAATCGGCGTCTGGAAAACGCGCAGCGTCCCCGGCCCCGGCCTGAACCACCACCGAGGCGCCGAGACTAATGAATTTTTTGACAGTCTCGGGCGTCGCCGCAACCCGGGTCTCGCCGGACCGCGTCTCTTTCAGAACGGCTAGTTTCATCAGTCCTCCGGGGCGCGGAAAGCGGCCCTATTCGTGGTGCGAGAAAAACATCTTCACGACGACATGAGCGAGAATATAAACCACAACCGCCATGAGGATCGCCATGAGGACGCCTGATCGCGTGACCAGTCCCGTAAAAAACATGGCGAGCGCCATGGAAAACGGCACGCCGATCTCGGTCGCCGCGCCCATAATCGCTTCATAGGATTTCTTGTGCTCTTCGGCGTCTTGCGTGCGCTGAATGGCTTCGTCAGTCATGGTAACCCCGTATCTAGATTTTCCAGTCTTTTGACGGAATTCAAGGACTTGGGCAAGTCTTCTCAGTCCTATGGTCTCATCTACCGGAACGGCGAGACTAAACGCCGAAACGCACCGGCCAGGCCGATAACAAGGTTCTGAGCGCCGAAACGAAGGCCAGCGGCTGGTCCATCATCAAATGGTGGTGCGCTTCGGGCATCATAATAAAGGGAGAGCGTCCCCGCGCCTGCTCCCTCAGATGCGAAATCCCGTCGCCGCCAGCGAACATGGACTTTTCCCCATAGATAAACGCCAGCGGGCACCGCGCCGCGCGCAGAAGATCCCGCTCGAAATGAATTTCAAATCCGCGCCGGTCGCCCGGGTCGAATTTCCAGGTCCAGCCCTCACCCTGTTGCGCCCCGCATTCGGACGATTGCACAGGGCGCAGCCCCTCACGGGCGATATAGTCAATTAAATAAAGATGTTCCGCCGGCTGGTTCGGAAGCAGCCTGAAGCGCTCAATCATCTCCTCTTTGGTCGGGTAGATATGGGCGCTACGTTTTTCCCCAGCCTCGTCGGGCCTGGGCTTAATCACAGTGTAACCCTCATGGGGATCCGGCACGCCAAGCGGCGAATCCACCACCACCGCGCCGCCGAGCTTTTCGCCTTCGCGCTCCACCGCAGCGAGCGTCACCCAGCCGCCAAAGGAATGGCCCACAATGACAGGCCGCCCCCGGACCGCGAGGCCCGCCTTGTCGATGACCGCAAACACCTCATCCACATACAGATCGAGCGAATATGTCTCCCGCCAGTCAGAATCGCCCATTCCGGAGAGATCGAGCGCCGCGACCCGGCGGTTTTCTGAGAAAAACGGCGCAAAAGGCCGCCACCAGTTGCGATGCGCCCGGCCGCCATGGACGAAAAGAAGGCCACGCCCAGCTTTCTCCCCATCATCCTCGCCCCAGACGGAGTAGCGGATACGGGCGCCGCCAACCTCCACCGCGCCCTCCTCGGAAGGGGTTGCGATCGCCTTCTCAAACCAGTCCGGCGCCGGGGGCTTCTGCCCGCCCAGCGTGCTCAAAGGACGGATCAGGTCTTTTTGTTTCTCTTTGGCGTCGGATTTCTTGTCAGACATATAAACTCAGGGGCTTTCGATGGCACTGTTCGATAACCGATAGCTCGCGCGACGCCTAGACTTTGCGGCGCCTGTTTGCCAGCGATTGGGTGTCCCAGTCGCTTCGTCTTCGCGCGACGTCAGCCAGACAACACCATCGCCGCATCGGCCGTTTGGTCAAGAACCAACGACATCTCAGCCGTCAGCTCTTCGAGGCGGACCGGCTTCGTTGCATATCCGTCCATGCCGATATTCAAAAGGCGCTCCCGTTCCCCGCTCATCGCATCAGCAGTCAGCGCGATTACGGGAATGCTGGACCAGCCGGTGCGGCTCTTACGGATTTCACGAAGCGTCTCAGGGCCGTCCATTACCGGCATATGGACATCGAGAAGCACCAGGTCGAAATGGCCGCGTTGAAGGACTTCCAGCGCATGCGCGCCGTTCTCGGCTTCATCGCATTCAACACCGTGCGGCTCGAGCAACAGCTTAACGACTTGCCGGTTCACCAGATTGTCATCGACCACCAACACCTTCAAGCTGGGCGGCAGCGCGCGCAATTGGCGCGTTCCAGAATCCGGCGCCGCCATGACGGACGGCTCTTCAGCACTGAACGAGAGTGTAAACACAGATCCCTCGCCCGGCCGCGACGCAACCGTAATATCGCCTCCCATCAGACGCGCGAGGTTGCGGGATATGGCAAGCCCCAAACCAGTTCCACCGTATTTTCGATTTGTGGACGCATCGGCCTGATTGAACGCCTGGAACAGTTTTCGTTGCGCATCCTCGCTAAGCCCGATGCCGGTGTCCCGCACAGCGACACGAATCTCGTATGCCGCCGACGTCGCGGGCGCCGCGCTGACCCGAACCGCAACCTCTCCCTCCTCAGTGAACTTGACGGCATTGGAAACGAGGTTAGCAACGCATTGACGCACGCGCGTGGGGTCAAACACCGCCTTACCGGGAACGTCGCTATCGACGCGAACGGAAAGCTGCGTGCCCTGCTCCGCCGCCTTCGCATCAAAAATGCGCACGACTCTTTCAACCGCTTGCGCAGGTGAGTCGACGACAGGCTCTATTTCAACCTTGCCCGCTTCGATTTTGGAAAGATCGAGCACGTCATTGACAAGCGCAGACAACAATCTGCCGGAGTCATCCAGAATGGAAACGATATTCTCTTGCTTTGCGTCGAGGCTGGTAGTTTTCAGCACTTGCGTCATGCCCAAGACGCCATTGAGCGGCGTGCGGATTTCATGGCTCATATTCGCGAGAAACTCGGACTTGGCCCGGCTCGCCGCCTTGGCCGTGACCAGCGCAGCATTAAGCTCCTGACGCGTGTCACGCAGTCTTTCAATCATTACGTCAGCAAACAGAACGCCGGGAACGGCAACCGTAAAGGATGTGACTCCGGCGACGAGAGCGACAAACAACACCAGATCCGCCGTCGCCGTCTGTCCCATACCCCATTTTAACAGGAACACGGCGACGACCGACAAAACAATGCTGAAAATGGTGAAGACAAAAATTAGAATTACATTCACCACCGTTTGATCGGCGGCGTCTGTTTTATCCATCAACGCCTCAAGCCATTCCGGGTTGGCGCGCCGTTTCGATTGTTGAACGGTCATGGCGGCGTACGCATTTGTCTTCTACAAAAAAGCCAAGATTAATGGTTGAAGCATTTCAGAATAGTTTCAAATAACGTGCGGCGGCGCAGCATGGATTTTGCCCGCGGCCATTTTGTCAGCTCGGTAAACAAACTCTTAATATGTAGACAAATGATGACCGCCAAAGGCGCTGAAACCGTTTCGTAATGATACGGGTTAAACCGATCTTTACCTCAGTCGGCCATTTTCCTTTCCGCGTGTAATGTTTTTTCAGAAGGGTTTGCCTCCCATGGTGAAAACTATCCTAATCGTCGACGATGATCCGACGCAGCGCCGCCTGATGCGCGCCGTGTGCGAGAAAGCGGGCTACCCTGTCCTGCAAGCGGCGAATGGTGAAAGCGCCTTGTCGCTCTTGCAAAGCCAGCAAGGCTCCGAAGTGGCGCTGATGATGCTCGATCTCAGAATGCCGGGCCTTGGCGGCATGGAAACACTGAAGCGCGCAAAATCATTCCGCGAAGATCTCCCCGTCATCGTTCTGACTGCGCAAGGCGGCATCGACACCGTCGTTGAAGCGATGCAGTCCGGCGCCGCAGACTTTTTCGTAAAGCCCGCAAGCCCCGAACGCGTCATCGTATCGATCCAGAATGCGCTCAATATCACGACCCTCCAGGGCGAAGTCTCGCGCCTGAAGCGCAAGCGCGAAGGCGCCATGGGTTTCAAAGATCTTGTCGGCGAGTCTCAGGCGTTGCGCCATGTGATGAAACTTGGTGAACGCGCCGCCGCCTCGAACATTCCGATCCTCATCACCGGCGAAAGCGGCACCGGCAAGGAAATG
>JAUHYK010000068.1 GCA_030426465.1 Alphaproteobacteria bacterium | reverse complement strand
CTGTACGATTAGCTCGAAACTCATTGTATCCGTGAAGGCCATTGCGAGTGAGATGTCGATATTCGTCGGCTCGCCGTAATATTTCATATCCTCAGCGGGAAAATGCTCCATGATCACCCAGGGGCCGATATTGAGATTAGTCACCCAATGCATCGCCGCCTTTTCGAGGTCATCCACCACATAAGCGACCTGAATGATAGAGCCGACCGGTTTTCCGAATTTGCACATTCTAGCCATGGTCCGGATCCTTCCGTCAATTCGTTAGCTGCATGCCGCCATCGACGACAAGCTGCGCACCCGTGACATGCTTCGCTTCATCCGAGGCAAGAAACAGCGCAGCATTGGCGATGTCCAGCGGATCACCAAACTCCCCCAGAGGAATCCGCGACAGGTAGTCGGCGCGCACATCTTCAAAGGCGACACCTGCAAGCTTGGACGTATCAGCCATAAGCTTGTCATGCATCGGCGTGCTGATCTGACCCGGATGGATCGTGTTGCATCTGATCTTATAGCCATGCTGCGCGCAATGCAGCGCGATGGAACGGGAAAGTTGGAGCACCGCTGCTTTGCTGGCGCCATAGGCGGTAATGAACGGCGTCGGAACGAGCGCCGCGATTGATGAAATGTTGATGATGGAGCCTCCGCCCCCTTCCGCCATGAGCGGGATGGCTTCCCGGCATCCCATAAAAACGCCTTCGGTATTGATCATGAAAGTCCGGCGCCAGCTTTCCAAACTGGTGGTTTCCGGTGAATCCTTGCCGGACATATCGCCGATGCCGGCATTATTCACAAGAATATCGAGACCGGAAAACCGGCAGCGGACGTCAGCGAAAAGCCCCGACCAATCCGCTTCCTTAGAAACGTCCTGAACAAAAAACGGAACGCTGAGATCTCGCGAAGCAGCCTCCGCCGCGGAGCGATTGATATCGGTGAGCAAGACCTCGGCACCCTCGTCGGCAAAGCGCCGGGCGATCGCAAGGCCGATCCCGTTGGCGCCGCCAGTAACGACAGCGCGCTTTCCCTGCAATCGACCGGTAATCGCCGACCTCCTAGAAAGATTTTGCTACAGAGACGCCCCAGCGGCGAGGCGAAGCGAAGACCCCCTCAACGTGGCCAAAGCTGGTGAGCGCGGAAATGCCGCCGGTTAGATATATCTCGTTGCTGAGATTGGTGCCGTAGGCGGCCAACGTCCAACCGGCCTCATCATTGATGAGAGCAAGTCGGGCGTTGAACAGGCTGACGCCTTCCTGCAGCAACTCCGGCGTGTTCGGCGAATCGATGAAATGATCGCCGCGATAGCTCCAATCACCGCGCAGACTAGCCCGCCAGTCTGCGCTGATCGGATAGTCGATCGTCATGCCCAGGTTGGCCGTCCATTTCGGCGAACGCGCAAGCTCATTCGTGACTGCTATGGTGGCGCCCGGATTGAGCTCTTTATATTCCGCGTCAAGGAAGCCGATGCCGCCGTCGAACGAGAAAAACTCGCTCGGACGGGCCTGAAACTCCGTTTCAACTCCTATCGTGCGGGCCGAACCTGCATTCTCAACAATCAGAATGAGGTTGCCGGTCGTATCGGCGCTGACGATGTTGAGCTGAATGTCCTTGTAGTCGTAATAGAATACCGAGGTGTTGAGGACAAGCTTTCGGTCAAGCAGCTCTGTCTTGACGCCGCCTTCATACGCCCAGACAAATTCAGGATCAAATGAGCCTACTTCCGCCGTCGTTGTCGGGCGCCCGTTAAAGCCGCCGCTCTTGAAGCCGCGAGACGCCGAAGCATAAGCAAACACATTGTCACTGGCCTGAAACTCCAAGCTGACTTTGGGAAGAAAGGCGGTCCATTTGTCCGAAACGGTCGTCGCCGGAATAATCGGCACGCCTGCATTTACCCGCAGATGCTCCAGGAAGTATGTCTTTTCATCCTGGGACCAACGGAATCCTCCGGACATAGAAAAACGATCCGTAATGGCCAGTGTGTTATGAGTGAAGAAGGCGTAACTCTTGGTGTCGATCTGGTTGAAAATGTCAAAATCGAGATCAAGCGCCGCATTGACCGGATTGCCCATGCCCCCAGCGCAGACAACTGTCGGGTCGATACCGAAATCGCTGCAGTCCGTGCCTGGCGCGCCACCAAGATAAATAAGGGCGCCCGGCAGACCTTCCAATGCGTCGAAAAGGCCCGATGCGAGGCGCACATTGTTTTTGTCAACAGCGTGCTCATCGAAATAATAGCCGCCGACCAGCCAGTTCAGGCCGCCATTCATGGCGTCGCCGCTGACTTGGAGCTCTTGGCTGAACTGGTTTTGGTCGACGGTGTTATTCGTCTGAATGTACTGAACCGGCGAATTGTCGCCGTCCCGTGCAAATTCGGCCTCAAGGGAACGATAAGCGGTGATCGACTTCACGGAGAACGGACCCGTATCCCATTTCAGCGTTCCGCCGAGACCCCAAATGTCGTGATCATCCACATTGGGACCTGTAGCCGAACTGTTGAACGGATCGTCGCCATTTTCGATGGCGGGCGCGGCAATCATCATCGGGTCGCCGACAATGCCCTGCCAAAGCGGCGCCAGCCCGCTCGTCGGATCATATTCGAGCACGGCGGTGTTTGCGCTGCCGCCATCACGGTGAGAAATATCAAAGGAAAGAAGCGCGCTGAAATTATCCGACGGCTTCCATTCAGCAAGGGAGCGCCCAGCAATGGCTTCTTCGTCGCCGAGGCGGTCGCCGACAAGAATGCGATCCGTGTAACCGTGTTCGGTGTTATAATAGATCGTGTGACGGGTCTTCAGTTGGTCGGATAGCGGAATATCAAGCGATCCCTTCACTGAATAATGTGAAAAGCGTCCCGCTGAGACTTTTATGTCGCCGCCAAACTCATCCGCCGGGCGTTTTGAAATGAGGCTGATAGCGCCGCCAATCGTATTGCGTCCAAAAAGTGCGCCTTGCGGACCGCGCAGAATTTCAATGTGATCGACATCAAGAAAGTCAAGGATGGTGCCGATAGAACGTGCGAAATACACATCGTCGATATAAAGACCCACGCCCGGATCCGTCGTAACGAGGAAGTCTGTCTGGCCAATGCCGCGAATGAAGATGTCGGAGTTGGTGCCGCCGCCGGATCCGCCGCTGGCGAAGCCGATTGAGACGTTCGGGGCAAACCGCGCTGCGTCATCGATATTTTCCGCGCCGCGCCTTTCGAGCGTGTCTCCAGTCAGCGCCGTGATTGCGAGCGGCACCTTTTGAAGACTTTCCTCGCGCTTGCGCGCCGTCACGGTAATCGTGTCAATGCCGGATGCGTCCTGAGCCAAAGCGACGTCCGCCATCATCAGTGACGCCAGCGACGTCAGTGTCGCGGTCGACAATAAAGCCCGCGCTTTCAATCTTTTTGCGTTGTTAATAACAAAACGATTTTTAGACAGCGTATTACCCATGCTAGCCTCCCTAAACGCCGCGAAATTTTATGATCTGGCGGCTATTTTTCACGCAGTTTGGTCAAAACGCCGCTCGCGTCGCCATAGCGGAAAATACTCAAAAGGCCTGATCTGGATATATGACTAATAGGTTGTTTATCCTAATATTTTAGAGAATTAGGCTTCTGAAACGGATAATCACTATTACGAAATGACTCAAACAGTCATTCGATTGTGTTGCTGATTTAGGTGGTGGGCGCGACTGGGATTGAACCAGTGACCCCTACGGTGTGAACGTAGATATAACTAGAATTTACTCTTCGATTTCACTGTATTATGAGAGAAAGAACTCAAATGCGCTAGCTTTGTTAGCTCACAAAGTATGTTGCGCCTGATGCGTCTCAAGCACCCGACCGGGCTCAACCTTACCTCAATAGAGCTTGTGGATAGAAGCAAGCGCATACATAAACTGACAACGCAAAGCTGGTCGTTTGAAGATTCTGATAAAGCTGACAATGACCGATCAATAGTCAAAGCTCGAATAAACACACACGCCGCCATTTGAACAACAAGACATTATGTCAGCAATTTTAGACGCCGGCGCAAAGCTGCGATCAGCAGATTCAACTCCTATTTGATATAACCTGTTTGGTGACAAACTTCGCCAGTTCTACGGGTTCCCTTAACGATATCCGGTATTATCAGACCCGCGTCTGGCGGGCGGTCATATGTCAATGCGCCAGTTTTCCGATTAAGCCGGCACATATCGAAACACCCGTTTTTTTCCGGCGCATCACAAGCCCAGCTTTTAGCCCCCGCCGGTCGGCTAACGGCTTCAAGCGTACCGTTATTTTGACCATCGTGAAACACGCAGATATTGCATGGCACCGGCATGTTGTCGAACATTTCCTCAAGTTTTTGCCCATGAACCTCCGGTTCTGGAAGCTCGCCCTCATAGTCATCTCTCGCATCTTCTGCTAGACATTGCTGTAAATAAGCGTCCGCCTGCGCTGCAGGAACTGAGGTTTTGAACGTTTTGAACCCGGTAAACCCGTCACGTGCAGAAAATTTAGCAGAATGATTTGCCTTAACTGGAGCATTACCAGCGACTGGTTCGACATCAAAAATTGTCCAGCGCGGACTAGCGTCAATAATTTTGACATCCGGCAGCGGCGGCGGTGGCGATAAATAAACAACCAAGTCAAACCCGGTTGTAAACGAAAACCCAAAAGCATGCGCGGCGCCGGTTTGCATTTGAAGCTCACCTTGAAAGGATTTGGAGTTAGAGTTGTCTTCGCCAAATTTGTATGGCGTGTTGGTGTTCACGACATTGAACTGACCAGAAAACGCCGCCCGCACTTTCGGTTCAACGAAAATCTGGAATTTCTCAATATTCACGATTTGCAAACCCGGCGGCAATTCCTTTAAATATTTGGCTTCCTCCGGGTAACTCACTACCGCGCTTGAAGATACAGCGACAGATGCTCGCTTTTCCGCCTCAGTCCTTGCCTCATTAAGGCTCAAGTCAGGACGAGTTCCCGCACCATTCCACGATGACGTCGTCATACCTGGATCGCGGTTGCCATATGCAAGCTGGCTTCGCCACCCGTCCGCCGACACATCCAGAAAAGGGAAGGCTATAGCGTCATCAACACCATAAGCGTTGGCAATGACAAGGTTGTTAGCCACAAGTGTGGTTTCCCCTCTGGAAAAATATTCCGGATCGATAACAGCGCTGTTGTTTTCATATGATAAAGTCGGCTTGACTTCGATCGTTCCAAAATTCGTCGTGATGAAAATTTTAGGATCAACCCATTCCATATTGATAATTTGGTCGATACTTTCCGCCTTGGTCTCCAGAACAAAGTATTCGGCGATCGCTGGCTCCGCGCTCGAAAGACCGCTTCCTTTGGAGGTCAACGGACTGTTATTCAAAAACAGCCGCGGATTAAGTGGAACGCCCTTTTGCTGAATTCTTAATTTCTGCGTCGCGGTGTTGAAACAACCGACAATCGGTGCACAAAATTCCATATGCCGGTAGCCGTCAAATATACGGCTTTCTGGATCAAAATTGAGATAACCCAATGTTTGATTGTACTCAAAGCCGCCCGCCGAATTGGTATTAACAACAGGCCCTGTCGAATTGCCTGTTTTTAGACCGGGCGATAACTCCCGCAGGCTGCACATAGCAGCATCCGTCAGGCGCTTTCCATCCGCTAATTTCAACTCATCGATCGGCAACTTTGCCCCGGTGTTATCACTAAACTTGACGGCCTTTACCACGGCCCCGACCGGAGTGAGCAATTTCTTGTTTGTACATGTGTTTCGCGACTTTCTTCCGTTGTTGTCCTCATCTACACAATCGAAGGCCGGTATCTGCTCGCAGATTTTAGCAACAACATCCATGATGATCCCGTTCGAACACGACCCTTCATCAATATCGCCGGGATATGACAGCAGTTTTTTGGCGACCTCCGCGCCACTTGTTGGCGGTTTATAACCAGAAATGACGTTAGCTTTCGTCGGTGAGATCTGCCCGGCCTTGTAGAGTTCACAGGTGGGGTTAATCTCATTGCCCGACATATCCATGCTGAAGAACTGACAACTCGCATCACTCTCGCACTGTTTGGAGCAGGCCAGTGGATTCGCCAGGGAAAGAATTGTCGAATTGTACGGCGCACCACTAACTTTATATTTGTTCAGCAGACCTGTTTCCTTCAATGACGCAGGACGACGGTCTCGAATTCCGGACAGATAGCCATGAGCGAGCTTCGCCTGGACCATTCCCTTTTTAAGGCGGCATTGCGCCGACTGCGACGAGCTGCCAGGCGGCGCCAATGTGTAGGCGGCACATTCAGATTCCTTACGACACAGGGCCTCGCAAGCGCTCAAATTCGTTGAGCTTAAAGGCGTAACCGAGATTTCTGCCCCGGTGAACATCACATTTTTTAGGCCATCAACAGAAGATAAAATGCCAAAGTCTTCAAGGTCATCGAACAACTGCCGCTCGATCTCCACGCCCTGCCAGTTTTCTGAAATATCTTTTGGATAACCGCTATCGGTATTTACATCCGTTAGGCGAGCGTAAGTGCTCCCTTGAAAGAAATAGTTTTTGTTACGGGTGGGATGATGAAAAGCTGCGCTTACTCCTCTCTCTAGATATGAGGCTGGTAATTTCCATCCGACCGATATGTTCGCCGGATACCCATTTTGAACAGTGATATCCTTGATACGAACATAACGATTGCCCTTAAAGAAATATGTATATCCATCTCGGAAAATCGCCGCATCGATTCCAGCTTGAAAATCCGTAGGCAAATTTCTCCACTGCCTTATATTCGCAGGGTAACCTTCCTCAACCGTGGTGCCTTTGATGCGAACATATTCCGAGCCTTTAAATAAATAAATTCTGTTTTTCTCCGGCTGGTAGAGAGCTGCATCGATGCCTGATAGGAATTCTTCCGGTAAATTCTTCCACTCTGACAAGGGTTTCGGATAGCCGCCCTCCGCAGCCGACCCGTTAAGCCGATAATATTTATTGCCAACGAAGAAATAGCTTTTTCCATTAGCATACATTGCCGCATCAACATCGGTATCAGACTGTGCGTGTGCAGCGCTAATTAAAAAAACTGCGGCAATCAGTGTAGGGAAGTATGTAACTAAATTTCGGATAATCGAAAACATCGTTGCAGATCTCCAATTCGGCATATCGCGCCCCTTAAAATTCGCGAATACAGGTGATGATCACAGAGCCTGAAATCACAGGTGGATTTCCAAACACGCAAACCATGCATTTTTCCCGCCCACCCACCTGTCTGTGGCGCCTACACGACGTCACGAACAAGAACGGAAAGCGTGCCGACCTTGCTTATCACCGCATTCTCAACACGAAAGAAAAGAAGGTCTTAGCGGCAACCTTCAAGTCAACGTGCTTTTGAAATCCGTCGCAATATGCTAAAATCGCCATAGCGATTGGCTCGAGCATTATTAGGCTAAAAGAGGTTACTCTGGATGCATTCGCAATCTAATCTTGAACGGTTTATCGGTACGCTTACCGACCTTCCAGACGGTGATGCGATTTGGGCGGCCACCAAAAATTTTGGATATGCACTAGGCTTTTCCGATTGCTCTCTAACTCTTGCCAAGAAAGGGTCATGCGGCATTCATTCCCCTACGGTTAGATCGAGTTTTTCAGAAAACTTCTTGTCAGCTTATATTGGCGAGAGCTTGGTCAAAAACGATCCATTTCTGCTTTTTTCATGCAAGACTCTTATGGCCAGCAAGTTTTTGACCAAGGACTTATCCAACATTCCAAATCCAGATCCTGCGCACAAAATGTTTTTAGAACTGACGGCTGATGAAAATGAAACCGTGGGGGCAATTGGAATTCCGGTTCGCACCGATGAGAATGAAAAGTTCGGTGGGTGGTTATTTTCCGTCAATGAGTCCGAACATCAACTTGATGATCTTATAGGGCGCCACGGGAAAGACATTCATCTTGCCGGTGTTATAGCATATGAACGCCTTGCAACGATGATTTTCGGGGAGGAAAACCGTCCCAAGCTTTTAAGCAACAGAGAGCGCGAGTGCCTAACTTGGCTATGTGCCGGCCTGCGCGTCGCCGCAATCGCAGAAAAGCTTTCTATCAGCAACTCCGCAGTCAATCTTTATATTAACAACGCCAAGAATAAACTTGGAGCTAGAACACGCGAACAGGCTGTCGCGCGAGCGCTTATCAGTAGTGAAATTACCTTATAGACAATGTCGTTTTTACAAATTCGACGATTTTTGCGTGGATTAGCTTGCACAAATCGGACAGCCATTGACCTGCTGCCCGGAAACCCCATCAAAAGCCAGCCTATAGAAATGAAACTGGACAGCACTCCTAATGTGTGAACGTAGATGTAATTCCTTTTTCTTCAATATTTTCAGTAGATTATAAATCTACAATTTGCTATGCGCTAGTCTTGTTAGCTCATAAGCAAGCGGACTCGACTTCGTTATGCGGCCATGCGCTCCCACGAATAGATCGGACGGCAAGGTCCCTCAATCATTGGCGCCGTCAAGAGGGTGGCGAAACCATAACTGGAAGCGACTGAATAGCATGCAAGGTGTTATTAGCCCTCCGTCTAATCGGGCCGACAGCGGTTATAGATCCGCATCTCTCCACCAAAGCCGTCAGGATTAGCTGGCTCTCAAGCCGCGCAATCATCTGCCCCAGACATTGATGGATCCCAGCGCCAAACCCGACATGCCCGCTGGTGGGTCGGGAAATGTCGAATATGTCAGGGCGATCCCATTTCCGGGGATCGCGGTTCGCGGCTCCCAGAAATAAAAGCACCTTTGATTGTTCCGGGATAAGCGCGTCGCCGATCGTCACGTCGCGCGATGTCGTGCGGAAAAATGTTTGGACCGTTGAATCCCATCTCAGGCTTTCCTCTACAGCCCTGCGTACAAGACGAGGGTTGTCGCGCAGGCGCTTCCATTGCTCCGGAAACCGCGTCAGCGCGTAAACGGTCGTCGCAATCCCGTTCACGGTTGTATCGACGCCTGCGGAGAGAAGAGAGCGAACAAGCCGTTCGGCCTCTTCTTGCGAGCACGCTCCCTTATCGGCGGCCTCGTAGACCGCCATGCCCCAGCCACCCATGCTCAAGTTTTCGCGCTTGCAGGCATTGGCGACCCATGCGGCGGCATCGCGCGCCGTGGCGAGGCTCTCTTCCAGAATTTCGTTTTGCGGGCCGAATGCGTTGAACACGGTCGCCGCATACACAAGCAGGTTATCCCTGCCCTCCTCCATCAAGCCAACTGCGTCAGGAAACACCAGCATCGGATAGACTTCGGAAAGGTCCGAGACAGCATTGAATTCGCCCCGCTTGACGAGGTCGTCGGCAAGGCTTTCCGCTCGCGATTGCCAAACGGGTTCGAGCTCTTTCAAAGACATGGGGGAGATAACGGATTGCATGATCGCCCGCGTCCGCTCGTGCAGCGGAGGGTCAGCCTCCAACAGCAAAGATGGCGGACGCCAGGGTTTCTCCTGGGCAAAATCGGCAAGTCCGACGCCGCGGCTGGAGAGGAAAGTATCGTGGTCAAGAAGAGCCGATCTCACTTCCTCAAACCTCGCCATTGCATAGATTTCATATTGAGTGAGCCAGACAACCGGCCCCGGATCGCGCAGTCCTTCGTGATAACTGTAAGGATCGAGAAGAAACTCCCTCGCGAAGGGATCGATTTCAACGTGCGGAACAACCAGAGGCGCATGCCCGCCTTTCGTATCCAGATTCTTCATGATGGCTCCTTGGTCGACGGTTTGCACGCCGTTACTCGTGGCTTTCCGGCGGACGCAGCATGTCCTCAGGATTTCGTTTCAGCCCAAATTGATCCGCCATCTCGCTACCGACAAAGCCATGTGAATAGGAGAGCGCGTCGATGGGTAGCATGGTCGCGTTCCACGCGTCATATTCGCGCAACAGCGTCGCAAAAATATCAGGATAGCGATCCTTGAGGTTCGCCCGCTCTAATGGATCATCAACTACATTGAACAAAAATGTATTGTCGAGAATTTTTAGATACTTCCATGGTCCTGATCTGCACGCTTCCTGGCTAAGATTCTTGTAACGCCAGAATAAAGTGCGCTCTTGCAGGCGTTGATCGCCGGCAAGCGCGAAGATGTCGAGGCCATCTGCGGGATAATCAGGATGCATTGGCACGCCACAGGCATGCAGAAGCGTCGGCGCCCAGTCCATTGAGATGACCACGTCATTGCTGACGGAGCCAGCTTTCAGTTTTTGCGGCCATCTGACGATGGACGGCACCCTGACGCCGCCTTCTAGAAGGTGCGTTTTTTTGCCGGAAAATGGCCATGTATCGGAAAATCGCTCGCCGCCATTGTCGCTCGTGAAAACGACTATGGTGTTGTCTTCCAGGCCGGCGTCACTCAACGCTTTGAGAACCCGCCCAACCTGAAAGTCCATTCTCTTGACGATGGCGCCATAGGTTTCAAGGTCGCCGCCGTCCCAATGGAGCAGCGCCGCCGGGTTTCCGGTTTCCGCCAAGCGCCGGGATTCGGCTTCATCGTCGGGACCAGTCCAAGGCCAGTGCGGCGCGCTGAAATGGAGGCTCAGGAAAAACGGCCGGTCGGATTTAGCAAATGACGAGATCATCTCCGCGGCGCGTTGTCCGAGAAGATCGGTCAGATATCCGTCTTCCTCGATCTGCGTTTCGCCGTCCCAAAGGTCGGGCGCCATCACGCCGCGATGCGTAAAGTAATCGATAGCGCCGCTGCGATAGCCCCAGAAGTGATCATAGCCGCTCTTGAGCGGGCCAAAATTCGGAAGCGCGCCAAGATGCCACTTGCCCACAAGCGCTGTGTTATATCCGTTATCCCGCAAGAGTGAAGGCAAGGTTGGATGCGATGGCGGCAACCCCACATCACGCAATGCGATGGGTTCTTCCAGACCAACAGGCAGGCGATACTGGTAGCGTCCTGTGATCAGCGCCGTGCGGGTGGCGGAACAGACAGCAGAATTTGCATAAGCTTGCAAATGCCGCCCCCCGTCACGGGCAAGAGAGTCGATATTGGGCGTTTCATATTCCCGTCGCCCGTAGCAGGAGAGGTCCGCATAGCCAAGATCGTCCGCCATAATGAAAACGATATTCGGGCGCGAATCCACAGCTTCGCTTCTCGTGCAAGAGCCCGCGAAAGCGACTCCAGTAGCGAGCAAAGCTCTGCGAGAAAGGCTCGTGGAACCAGAGGAGCAAGGCAGGTTTCGATCAGATATTTTCTTGGATTCAAAAAACATATGAAATCAGAAAGCTGAATGCATCAGGCCGGCGCGCCTTGTGAGCGCGACCGGCCTGAACTTTTAGGAAATCATATCGCAAGCAATGTCGGTGCGCGGGAATTCGCGAACATAGCGCAGGAACGTCATTAGCATGCGATCGGTTTCTGTCAGCGTATCCTGACGAAAGCGGATGCTGCGCATTACCATGTCATCTTCTTCGAAAAGCTGGCGGCCGAAAGCGAGCCCTTGCTGGATGATGGCTTTCACCATCTCATCTTCGCCGGGCGCGCCCGTGCTTTTTGCCGTCGCCGACATCATAGTATGCAATGTGCGATTGCCGGGAAGCGGCTTGCCCGCCGACATGTTGTAAACATGCTTTCCCATCATGTTCCCCTCGAACACCAGGCAATTAGTGCCGAATATGTTTACGGTCTGCGTCATCGGCGGCATGCCCGGCATTGTCATCTCTTGCGAGTAGCGCATGCGGCCGGGCCAGCGCTCAACGTTTTTGGGATCAACCTCGAGCTCTATCTTGTGCACGGCCCGCAGGTGCTGAATGTCAGAAGAATTCGAATAAGGGATGAAGTGATCGACATTCGTCATATGGTTGAATTCCACTTCGAAGTCCGCGTCCTCTTCCTTCATTGCAGGCGTCGGTACTTCGTAGAACGGTTCGAGACCATTAAATGCCCAGATCACGCCCCAGCTTTCTTCGGTTGGAAACTTGAATAGTTTCGCCTGTTCCGGCGGCTTGTCGCCGGTCATCGTCTGGACGCATTGACCCGTCGCGTCATATCCCCATTTGTGAAACGGGCAGACAACTTTTCCGCCAACAAGGTCGGCGTCTGACAAATCCGCGCCGAGGTGCCGACAATAAGCGCTGAGCACCTGTGCTTTTCCATCGGCGTCGCGAATGGCGATAACACGCCCATTCAGAAACTCGGTTCCGTAAACCTCGCCTTCGCGAACATCCTTGGAAAGAGCGATCGGATACCAATTCTGATCATAACCGCCAGCTTCACCTTGCGGCGGCATGGGCTTGCCACGAGTGAAATCCTCTTTGTTGTATTGTTCGCCGCTCATGATTCATTACCCCCATTTTCGCTTTCCTTGCCCACGGCAAACGCGGCGATCGCATGATCTTGGGCGTAATGTCCGCCCGCAACGCCAAGGGCGCCGATGGTGTGTTCACCGTCCTTGATCGGAACGCCGCCTGCGAGCGCCATAACTTCAGAGTCGCCCGTAAACGCTGCCAGGATTAGTGGTTCCTTCGAGGCGAGATCGGCCATCGCCTGCGTTGGGTATCCAAAATTCGCGGACGTTCCGGCTTTGCGAAACGCCACGCTGATATTCATGAAGCCGACGCCGTCCATGCGCGCAGCAGCTACCATTCGGCCGGCCGCATCCACGACAACGGCGGCCACCGGCACATTCTGGCTGGTTGCCGCTGATAAAGCGCGGGTGAGCGCCGACTGTGCCCGTTCCAGTGTTATTGTCATAAGGTTTGTTCCTCCTGTCAGACAATCAGGACCGAAAAACGGACTGCCGCACATATTGGATTTGCTCAATTCGTTATCCATATGTATTGAAGCCAGATGGACGTTGAACGGCTTCTCACCTTGGCGCGGTTCCGCGCAACTTCCTTTGGCGTCGTCAATGCAGGGGCGCCCTGGGGCGTCGAGGCGCCCGATATCGACTACGCTATCATCTACAGCATCATCGCCGGCCCGATCTGGTTTGCGGGTGGCGGACTGTCAGAAACGTTGAACTCAGGGGACGTCGTTTTTCTGCCCCATGGCAGTCGCCATCGCCTCGCTTCAGGCCCCAATGTTTCTGTTTCTGAACCGCTTATGGAATTGCTTCGGCGTAAGCCGGGAGATTATGTTTTTCATCATGGCGGTGAAGGCGCGCCAATTCAATTTATTGCAGGCGGCTCTATCTGGGACGATGCAGCCAAAGCGACAGTAGCCAGGTATCTTCCTGAGGCGCTCATTGTGCGTAAAGACGAAGTTCAACCTTTGGACCATATTGAAATAATCAACAAAATGGTTGTGAAAGAAGCGGTTTCGCCAAGATCGCAGTCGGGATTAATCGTCAACGGTCTTTTCAATCTCATGCTGACGGAATTCTTGGCGGTTGTATTCTCCACACGACCGCACGGACCAAACTTTGAAGAGAAATCTTTATCAGGACAAATTGCGCGCGCGTTACTGCTGATTCACAATTCCGCTTCGTCCGATTGGACGAGCACATTATTGGCGCAGCGGGTCGGTCTCTCGCGTTCCGTCTTTTCGAGAAAATTTACGGCCGAAACTGGCCGCTCTCCTGGCGCCTATATCAAGCAGTTCCGATTACAGCGCGCCGCCAATCTTCTGCAACAATCCCAAGTCAGCATCGCAGACGCGGCAGAGCATGCGGGCTACGCTTCGATCCCCTCTTTTTGCCAGGCCTTCAAGGCAAATTTTGGCGAAACACCGCATGAATGGCGCCGAACAAAGACCTAAAGCCACTTTGCCCGATCGAATTTGTCACTTGCAAAATCTTCAAAAATGCAGAAATATTGTCTGACATTATCGAGAGGTTAGGCATAACTAGCTCATATTCAAGGGTTTTTCTGGGAGGGATCTGGAAATGATGCGTACAAAAACGGCGACAGCGCTCGCCATGGTTGCAGGAATCACCGCGGCGTCACCAGCCGTCGCCATCCAGACCGCAGGTCTCGACGAAATAGTGGTAACCGCACGAAAGAAAGAGGAAAGCCTGCAAAATGTTCCCGTCGCGATCACCGCTATCGGCGGCGATGAGCTTGCGCGGCGCAACATGTTCGACATGGTTGACCTTGGCGACTTTATTCCCAATGCGAAGTTCGAGGCGGGAACTACTGATGTTGGCGGCGCGGCGAATGCGACATTCTATATCCGCGGCGTCGGACAACTCGACTATGCGCCCACGACCGACCCGGGAGTGGGCCTTTATGTCGATGGTGTATTCTTCGGCCGTGTTCAGGGCGCCGTGATGGAGCTCGCTGACATCGATCGCGTCGAGGTCCTGAAAGGTCCGCAGGGAACTTTGTTTGGCAAAAACACCATGGGCGGCGCAATAAACGTCACAACAAAACGTCCTGATGACGAGTTTGGAGGCTTTGGCACGCTCACTGTCGGCGAAGATGAACGCATCAATTTTGATGGCAGCGTCAATATTCCCCTCGGTGAGAATTTTTTCAGCCGATTTTCGATCTCCACCCGCAATCAGGAAGGTTTCGTGCGCCTACCTTATGACGGAGACCGCAAAGTCGGCGACGAGGGTACGATCGTCGCGCGCGGCACATTCCTTTACACGCCGTCCGAGGCGACAGATGTGCTGCTGGCGCTCGATTACACCAACATCGACGCCGACGCTAATATTGGCATTCCGGTCTTTAATGAGCCGGCGAATCTCGCGCTGTTGTGGAACAATTTGGTCGGCATTCCGAATATGACGCCGCTCAGCGACACATTCGAAACGCAAGACCTGCGACTAAGTTTCGCCACAGGCACCAATGCGGTGAACTATAAAGGGGGCGGCGTTTCTCTCAACATCGATCACGATTTCGGCGCGACGCAAATCCGGTCTATTTCCGCCTACCGGCAATTCTCGTCGCGCAACCAGCGTGACAATGACAGTTCACCGGTGGATTTTGGCCAGCTCGATTATCGCGACGAGCAATGGCAGATCAGTCAGGAATTCAATATCTTCGGAAATCTTTTCTCTGAAAATCTGCGCTATACAGCTGGTCTTTATTATTTCCATGAAGAGGCTGAGAGTCTTTGGACCGTTGGCCTTGCGCCAGGTCTTTATCAAGCATTGGAAATGTTGCCCGCGCCCGTGATCCCGGCTTTGCCGAGCAGCACCTGCCCACCCATGGGTCCGATGGATATTTGCGCCGGCGGCGCGGGCAACCCGATCAATTTCGGCTTTGATATCGCTGGCGTCCTCAACCCCCGCGTCGACGCCAGTTCCTATGCAGCGTTTGCGGAACTTGAGGTCGACATTACTGACAGGCTCACCTTCGTTGCTGGCGGACGTCTTACTTACGACAAGAAAAATTACGCCTACAGCCAAACGGCGATATTCACTGGCTTTCCGACCGTACCGGAAACAACGATAGAAACCGACTGGACGGATATTTCTCCTCGCTTCACGCTGAGCTACAGGCCGTCCGAATCCGTTTTGATTTACGGCACCGTTTCCAGTGGATACAAAGCCGGCGGCTTCAACGCGCGGCCCGTCAATCCGGTCGTCGCCCAGCGCCCGTTCGATCCGGAAAAGATATGGTCTTACGAAATCGGATCGAAGGCGGACCTTGCCAATGGGCGACTTCGTTTAAATACGGCCGCATTCTTCTACGACTATTCCGACATGCAGCTTCAAGCCAATGACGTTGTCGGCGCACAGACAGTTCAGGTCATCGACAATGTCGGCAGCGCAGAAATCTGGGGCGTCGAGGTCGATGCGACCGTTCTCGTGACCGAGGAGTTCCGGCTCTATGGTTCCGTTGGCTACCTCAATGCGGAGTACAAGGAAACGCAGCAAGCCATCACCGGCATTACACTTGATACGAAGCTGCCGAAAACGCCGGAATGGTCGACAACAGCGTCCGCGGAATACATTTTGCCGACTTCGGTCGGAGAGTTTCTCGCCCGTATTGACTACTCATGGGTCGATGAAAGCTTCGCCGATGTTCGGAACACGCCGTCGCTTCGCCAGCGCGCGCACAGCCTGTTGAATGCGCGCCTTGGCTGGACCTCTGAAAGCGGACAGTTCGGGCTCGCCATTTACGGCAAGAACCTCACGGATGAAGCGTTTGTGGCGAATGGCTTTGATGTGTCAGCGGCGACAGGCCTTGTCATCGCCATTCCGAATGAACCCAGGGAAATCGGCGCCCAGATGACCGTGCGTTTCTAAGTTTACCCCCCCCCCCGAGAACGCGATGAGGCGGGCCGGCGGCCCGCCTCTTTGCTGTCTATCATCCTTGAATGCGCAACTATGTTTCTTCGAGCGCCGTTGCGCCATTCCGCAAGCCCATGGTAACTCTCGGTAGAGACAAAATACGCGATGATTTGGCGGAGGGCGCTTGCCGAAAGCTCATGAATTGGGGATCAGCCCCACTGAACAAACGTCTTCGGTGGAACGCGCCGCCGCGTGGCTGCGTGATAAAATCTATGATGGCGATTTCACTCCTGGGCAACGGCTGATTGAGGCCGAACTCACAGAAACAATCAGTGTAGGGCGCAGCACCATAAGAGAGGCGATTCGCCGGCTTACCGCCGAAGGCCTGATCGAAACGCGCCACCATTATGGCGCGCGCGTGCGCAGGTTCACGCGAAGCGACGTTTCTTCCATCTATCAGGTACGCCAGGTGATTGAGGGGCTGGCCGTCCGCCTCACGACCCATCAACTCGACGACGATGGAAAGGCGACCCTGCAAAAGCTGAGCGAGGAGTTGAGCGGAGCGAAAACCAAAGGCGACATAAAGCGCTATATCGAGCTCAACGGCGACCTTCACGACTTTTTCGTCGAGGCGAGCGGAAACCCATTCATCTCGGAAATCGCGGCCCGGTTGAACACGCGCATTTTGCGCCTCCAGTTCAAACAGGTGTTCGATCTCGACAATATCGCGATCTCTCACGCCGACCACCGCGCGATCCTGAAAGCCGTTCTGAGCGGCGACGCCTACGACGCCGAATTGTTGATGCGAGCCCATATCGGCCGTTCGCAGCAACAGATTGAAAGCTACGACGACAGCTTCTTTCAGTAATCATTTGTATTGACGGCCGACGCGCTGTGAGGCTAGCCTCGCCTCATGATTGTCCGACAATTTTGCCGCGCTGCTTTTGCGCTCATCATAACCGCAGCTCTAACCTTGGGCGCGGCGTATCCAGCGGCCGCGCAAGGCGGCGACAGCATCGCCGATCGGATCGGCGCAGCGCTCGCAGATAATGACGCCGCGGAGCTCTCCGCACTTCTCGCGCCGGATTTTGTTGATCAGTCTGAAGACTTTCTAGGCGAAGGCGGGTTATTGCGGCAGCTGAATGAATTCAACGCCGCAATGCCGGATGCGCAGGTCGAGATCAGCGTATCCAAAGACAATGACGGCGTTATCGCGATAAACAGAACGATCCATGGCGTGGCCGAAGCTGACCTCATGGGTCATGCGCCCCCACCCATGCCGCTGCGTATTGAGGCTATGGACTTCTTCACGATTGAAGACGGCCTCATCACGTCCCGCCGCGGCCTTGTCGATAAAGTCGGGATACTGAGACAGCTGACGATGCCGTTCCCCGCAAAGGCGCCTGCATCGGATGTGCCGGTTCACGAAGTCACGCGGTTTAATCCCGGAGAATTCCCGGAAGGATTGATCGCTGACGGCGATGGCGGCCTGTTGATGACCATGCTGTTTGACAACAAGATCCTTTCAGTCAGCGCCGATGGCCGCGTCGACACTTTTGCTGAGCTGACCTTTGCATCGGATCCCAAGACCCAGCAAGGAACGATGTGCATCGCCAAAGACAAAGACGGGGCGATTTACATCACCGTGCAATCGAAAACACCTGACAATCACGGTCTTTGGCGTCTTGATGCCGACGGCGGCGCCCACGCTGTCGCTGTTCTGCCGCAAGGTGCCATTCCAAACGGACTGGACGTTGATGAAAAAGGCCGGGTCTATGTCGCCGATTCCAGCGGCGCAATCTGGCAATGGCTTCCCGGCGCATCGGAAGCCGCCGTCTGGGCAAACGGCGACCTGGTCCGGCGGCGCCCTTTCATTGGCAATTTCCCCGGCCCGAATGGGCTGAAAGTAAGAGGCAATTTTGTCTATGTAACAGTGTCGGACACCGCCTCCTATGTGCGCATCCCGATCCGCAGGAACGGCGGCGCCGGAGACGCCGAACTGATTGCCGCTGGCGCGCCGGGAGACGATTTCACCATTGACGACGACGGCGCCGCCTATGTGACCACTCATCCCTTCAACTCGGTGCTCAAGGTGACAAAGAACGGCGTTGAGGAAGTTGTCGCTGACGTTGAAGACGGCGTTATCGGCCCGACAAGCGCAGCTTTCGTTGAAACGCCGACGGGAACGGTGCTTTACGTTGTGACAGATGGCGGCTTATACGCGCCAATTCCCGGCGTTGACATCATGCCGAAACTCCTTCGCATAGAAATCGACTAGCGCATGCGCCCGTCAATCGGCATGCTTTCAAGAACGAGCTTGCCAATTCTCTTGATATGCGCGCGCATGGTTCGCTCTGCTTTGCTCCCCTCTCCCACCAGGATGTGAGAAACGATGATTTGCATCTCGTCGTTCGATTCTGAAATAGCGTCTTTGGTGAGCTGACTTTCATTTTCCCGTTTGGAAATTTGCAGGCTTGGCGCATTTACCAGCTCGCTTATGCGCGCGACGCCGCTCTCCCTGCGCAGCAACTCAATCAGGGTGTGGCGGGCCGCGTGATAGACTGAAACACGGCCCTGCCTGCAGGCATGGTCGAGCGCCGCCGCGGCGCTTTGCAGGGCGTCCGCATCGATCTCAAATCCTCCGGCCCTTTGCGCGCAAAGCCGGGCGGCCAACGGATCGATCGCCTCTAGCATCAGATAGATTTCGCGAACTTCACTCCGATCCAGTTTTCGAACCGCGGCGCCGCGATTAGGATGCAGCGTCACCAGCCCTTCTCCGGCAAGCCTGACAAGCGCCTCGCGGAATGAGCCGACGCCGCCCCCGGCGAGATCCGCCACCTCCCGCGCCATGAGGCGCTGTCCGGGGGCGAATTTTCCCTCGCGAATGCCCTCACGAAGAAAATGCGCGGCTTCCTGAACCGAATTGACACCCATATTCGACCTTGTTACGTTTCGTTCAGCAAATATTGTCTGACAATTTACCTGGGGACCTGAATGCGACTGGTAGACTCACAAGCGGTTGATTGGCAGCCATTTTCTCAGCATCGCCCTGGTTCTGCAATGAACAAAAGGCTGCTGAACGGGCGCCCGGACCAGGCCGACAATTATGAATTGAGCCTCGTGCTCATGGACGGCGACTACACAACGCCGCGCCACCGGCACAATTTCGATCAGCTTCGCTACATGCTCGAAGGAGAATTCGGATATGGCCGAAGCAAGGATGAGATTCAGCAGCAAGGCACGGCCGGGTATTTTCCTGAGGGCGTCTATTACGAACAAAAGGCCATCGGGCGCTCCGTAACGCTGCTTTTTCAGGGCGGCGGGCCAAGCGGCGCAGGGTTTTTGAGCTACAGTGAACTTGAGGCTGGGTATAAGACGCTTGGCGAGGAAGGCGTCTTCGCCAATGGCGTCTTCACCTGGCGGGACGACGCTGGCGGCAAACACAACAAAGACGCCTATGAAGCGATCTGGGAGCGTATGCGCGGCAGGGATGTGGCGTATCCCAAGCCGCGCTATCGGACGCCCATTGTCGCTGACGTTGATCACTATGACTGGATCGACGCTGGCGGCAGCGGTGTAAAGACGCGCCATATTGGCGCCTTTACGGAACGCGCGATCGAACTCGGCTTTTTGAAGCTCGATCAAAAAGCGGTGCATGCGTGTGCGCCAAACGCCCTTTTTTACTTTCTTTCCGGCGAGGGCGTGATTGGCCGGAAAGACTATCGCGCCGGCGCCGCAGCGGCCATGGACGGCGATGAAGACGCTGTGATCTGCGCCGCCTCCCCGACCCATCTCATCTACATCCTTTTGCCGAGGTTTTAACCAAACAAGGCGGCTGACCCGCAGTGTCGGCTGACAAAATCAGGAGGCTACATTGGCAATTGCTCATCGCAGCAACGCACAACGCGAGGGCGCTTCGGCGCACCGCAATGAAGGCATCGCTTTCGAGCATCTTCTTGTCGGGGAGGAAGGAACGAAAGACAATTTCATCCTGACCATTGTCACCACTGAAGACGAATATAAAACACCGCGCCACCGGCATAACTTCGAACAAATACGCTACGTTCTAAAAGGAGAGATGCAGTACGGCCCCGACCAGATTCAAAAAGAAGGCACCGTCGCCTATTTTTGCGAAGGCATACACTATCAGCAAAAAGGCAGCGACGGATCGGAAACCCTCCTTCTCCAATTCGCCGGCCCCAGCGGACAGGGATATATGAGCCAGCGCCAGCTTCGCGCAGGCGCAAACGAGCTGCAATCTAAAGGATCCTTCCATGACGGCGTTTTTGTCTGGGGCGAGGACCATGAAGGACGGCGCAAACAGGATGGCTACGAAGCCGTCTGGGAATATGTGAACGGCAAACAGGTCGGATATTGCAAACCCCGCTATCTCTCGCCGATCATTATGGATCCGGAAAATTTCAACTATGTCCCCATGCGCGGGCATTACGGAGTCGCCGAAAAAACCCTGGGCCGCTTCAATGAACGCGGTGCCGAAATCCGCATGATCAGACTAAATGCCGGCGCCGACCATCTGCTGAAAGCGCCGGAGCGTCCGCTGGTTGTTGCTGTTATGAGCGGCGAAGGTAGCGCAGACGGCGAGATATATGGTCCGTTATCGGCCTGGCGTATTTTGCGCGGCCAAGAAACGCGCCTGAAGGCCGAATTTGAAACTGAGTTGTTTATCGTCGGTCTTCCTGCGTTCGATGACTGACCGGCGAAGCATGGCATGCACGCCAACCGGGACGAGGATTCCATATGATAAATGACCGCCACGTGGCTTCCGTTAACGCCGCGCATGCAGACACAGAAGCATTTTTTGCTCGCGTTGAAAACATCGTTGGCGCTGAATGCCTGTTGACAGACATGCAAACGCGGCGGCTGTATTCCACAGACTTCAGCGAAATCGAAATGCAGACGGCAATCGCCGTAATCAGACCGAAAAGTACGCAAGAAATCTCCGCTATCGTAAAGGCTGCGGCTGAAACAGGCGTTGCCCTGACCGCACGCGGCGGCGGCATGTCTTACACCCTCGGCTATGTTCCCCGCGATGAGAACACTGCGGTTCTCGATATGACCTCAATGAATGCAATTCGCATTCATGCGGAGGACCGTCTGATTGAAATCGAGCCCGGCGCCACATGGGCACAGGTTCACGAGGCCTTGCGTCCTACAGGACTTCGCATCGGGTGTATGGGAACGATGTCAGGCATCGCAGCAACCGTCGGCGGCGGGCTTGGCAATAATGCGACAGGACATGGACGCGGCGACATCACCGACGATCTGATGGGTTTGGAAGTTGTACTAGGGGACGGCGACATCATTCTTACCGGTGCGCTCGCGACCAATCCGGAGCGTCCAGTTCTGCGCAGTTATGGCCCAGACCTGACCGGTCTGTTCACTCACGACGCCGGCGCCTTCGGCGTAAAGACAAAGGCCGTTTTTCGGCTCCACCCGCAACCTCGCGGCGTAGCATTCGTCTGCTACGGCTTCGCTAAGACCAATGACCTTGTACGCGCCTTGTGCGACGTGGAACGGCTTGGCGTGATGGCGAGCAACATGGCGTTTAGTCACTACCATCATCGGCTGTTTGCTAGCCTGAAGCCCGCTACGGAAGAAGCGAAAGCCGTTGCGCACGAAGTTATGCAGACGGCGCCATCGAAATTGCGCGGGGTTTTGTCACTCCTCTCTCTCGCGCGACCTGGCGGGTTTAATTATCTGCTGAAATGGCCTTTCTCGACCTTCGGTGTGATCGACGCCTATGATCAGGCGACTGCGGATAAAATGGCGCGCGCCGCTGGCGGAGTGATGCGTCGATATGGCGGGGTAAAACTACCATCATCTCTCGGCGTTGCTTTCCGCGCTCAGCCCTACATGCCCATTGAGCGATTGATGATAGGGGTTGATGGTGAGTGTACCATTCCCACAAATTGCGGCGTGGCGTTATCTCAAAGCGAAACCCTTCTCAAAGCCGTCGAAGATTTCTTCGCTGAAAACGACGCTGACATGAAAGCCTATGGCGTGACTTGGACGCGGCTTTTCCTAACCAATAAGGGCGGATTCGGCATGGAACCAATTCTCTATTGGGAGGACCGCCCGAACGCGCTGCGCATGGCGCAACTTTCATCAAAACGACGCGCCGAGTTTGAGGCCAAACCCGAAAATAAAAGCAGTCGTGACTTTGCGCTTGACTTGCGGCGCAGGCTCGTCGACCGCGTGGACGAGCTGCACCCATATCATTTCCAGATCGGAAAATATTACGACTATCATTCGGCATTGCAGTCCGGTGCAGCGTGGCAAGCATTAGTCAGCATTAAAGACATTCTGGATCCTTCAGGGCTAATGAATCCCGGAGGGCTTGGTTTAAGATAGCAACGCTTGGCGCTACCTTTGGCACCTATTTACATAGACAGCGCATCGCCCACTCTGCGTTCGGAAGTCTCCGGGCGCCGGCGCTCCGGATAAACGTATCCAAGTTCGGCAAAAATGCGTAATCCTATATGTTTTGACCCATCTTATTGAAGACCGCCCCTTCCTTTGAGGCGGGTTCTTTTTTTCGGGGCTCCAGATTTGCAAGTCCGGCGCTTAAATCTCCCTATCCCGCCCCGCGTGAGGTTAGCCATCCATGAAACAGCCCCGGCCTTGTGCATGCCGGGGCCGATCTGCGTCTCTAAGGGCTATGCCGCTTGTCCAGCACTCTTGGCGTTGCGCTTTTGAAACTGCGCTCTACGGGCTTCAGTGGCTTTTTTAAGGGGCCCGTCCAATTCCCCCGCTTTGATCGCTTCCTGTAGCGCTTTGATGACTTCAACGAGCCCCGCCTCGTCAGCGACTTCGATGGCGGTCTTTTTCGGCTTAATTTCGATGGCTTTGCCGCCGTAGCGCAGCGAGAAGAAGTATGAGCCATTGTCCCCAAGCCACCACCATCTGGTGAATCGCTTCTTCACTTTGCGCTGCTCCATTTCGCCGGTTTCGGGGTTCTTGTAATCCTCGAATTCGTACCGCTCATAACGGCTACCCTCTCCAGCGTCATGGATAGCTGCGGCAAGCTGCTTATCAAGCGCTTCATTCATTTTGTGACGTAGACGCTGCTCTGCTGTGAGCTCTGCGGGACGCTGTTCCTGGCTGAGTTTCAGATTATCGATGATCGGCATGGCGCGCGTTCTCCTGTTTGATTTGCGAACGCGCCTTATTATTTTCCATTTTCTCCAGCCGTCGACCAAAGACTTTACACAAATATCGAATTCGTGGCACAGGCCCACTGCGCGTGAAGAGATCGTCGCCTATGCAAATGATAATGGGTTGGACGTAGCGCCTTGCGTGCTCGACAAACTCAAACATCGCCGCAAGTAAGCTGTAATTTCTACGTGAATTGCAGCTAACGCCTTACGGTCATGGGCGGCGACCTCTGGAAATTCATCCAATTGGTCGCTGTCCAATTCAGCAATTTTGTCTTCGATTTTATAGACCAATTGCAACAGGGCTTTTGGGCTTGGGTCGCGGTCAGCGGACTTCGCCCAGGACATATAACTGCGCCCCATACCGCACCAGCGCCTTGAGAAGTCATATTGACTTTCCGTCAGCTCACATTTTTTCAGGGTTTCGTAAGCCTGTTCCAAGATCATGAATGGGGCCTCCAATAGCTAGTTGCATTGCACGTATTTATGCGCCGTAGCGCCAGAACTGATCTCGAAGCGCCCAATTTAGCCAGCCTGCATAAATAGACGGAACGCTGCCAGGACAGCGACGAAGGATTAATAATGACGAATTTTACAGACGCTGAATTAAACGACCGGATCACGAGACAACAGCGCCAACGCGAATGCCGCTACGCCTATCAACAATTCCTTGCGGATCAACGCCCACACGCCTTTGTAACGCTTACCATAAATCGTGGGCCTAGGCGCTTGGAAACAATGAAAGAAAATCTCGCCAAATGGGCTTATTATTGCGATGGGCGCTTTGTCCAGCCCCAAAACTATGTGCCAACTTCTGATAGAGTCTCAGGGACTGGCGGCCTCATGCCAAGGGCCTGATGCGGGC